>NZ_JBFUHV010000018.1:0-107220 GCF_056402215.1 Rhodococcus sp. P4_B6
TCGGAGCCGACCGCGGCCAGCGCCAGCGTCGGAGCCGACCGCGGCCAGCGCCAGCGCGCGGCGCACGCCCAGCCGTTCGAGGAGTTCGCGGTCGCCACCGTGCCCCACGACCGTCGGGATGTTCATCGACCGCACGAGTCGCAGGTTCTTGGCGTGGGGGTCGCGCTCGACGCCCACCACCGCGACCCCGAGCGCCTGCAGTTCCCGGCACAGCCGGAGGCCGACCTGGCCGAGACCCACGACGATGACGTGGCCCGACCGGGGCAGGACCCGGCTGCCCACCAGGCCGACGAGCCGGGGGCCGAGCAGGCGCTCGATGATTCCGGCGGTGAACATGGCGGTGAACACCACGGTGAAGAGCATCGCCACCGACGCGAACACGGCGTAGGCGGGGCTGCCGTGGGTGTCGGCTCCCGGGCCCACGGTGGTCACCACGCGGACGGCTTCGTTGAACGCGTCGAGCGGCGCCACGTGCTGACCGAGGATCAGCCACAGCCAGTCGGCGAACAGGACGGCGAGGAGTCCTGCGAGCCCACCGAGCAGGATGCGCGTACCGATGTCGTGCGACCGCAGCAGACCCGTCGCGCCGGTCGCCACCGTGCGCCACCAGTTCCGCCGGGGCAGGTCGACGTGCGCAGCCTCGGGGTGGCCGTCGATCGTCCGGACCGTCAGCATGTGCTCGCCCGCGTGCCGGGCCGCGACGAGTTCGGGGTCCAGGCACGGACCGGCGAGCGTCGGCGCTGCGAGGTCTGCCGGTGACGTCACCGTGCACTGCGGGAGCAGGTGGGACAGCTGGTCCGCGACCGTGCGGTCGAAGATCGTCACCACCAACGGAATCGACGCCGAGATGTGCGCGGCGGCCAGCGCGTACCGCAGAGCGACGACGTCGTCGCGCACCAGGATCGCCATCCCGCGCGGTTCGTCCGCCATCGCCAGGCGCAGTTCGTCGTCGTCGGGGGCGACGAGATGGCGGACGTCGAAGTCCCTTTCGCGAAGGGATGCACAGACCCGTCGGGCCACGGTGGTTTCGCCGATGACGAGATATGAGTCGTTCACGTGTGGTCCTTCCGGCTCGGGATCACGAGAGCGTACCCGAGAAAAACCACAGATCCCACACGAGAACGTCTACCAACGAGTAGCCGGAACACGTTATCGGCCAATGAGTTTGCGATACATCCACCCTACTCGTCGGTAGGAGCGCCCTGGATCGCCAGACGAGTCCGATCACACCGATCCGGACGAGGCCGCCGAGGGCCGCCGGGAACACCGCCTCGGCGACCGTGGTTGGGTGAGACATGACCCTCGATGCGAATGACGACCGGCGTCCACTTCTCGACCTCGTCGCCACACACAACCGGGCCGTCCTCGCGACGGTCAAACGCGACGGACGCCCCCAAATGTCGAACGTGATCTATGCCTGGGATCCCGACACGCAGACGGCGCGGGTGTCGGTGACGGCGGATCGGGCCAAGACCCGCAACGCCGCGCGCGACCCCCGGGTGTCGCTGCACGTCAGCGCGACCGACTTCTGGAGTTACGCGGTGGTGGAGGGCGACGCGGAACTGAGCGCGGTGGTGACGGACCCGCACGACGCGGCGGCGGACGAACTCGTCGAGGTGTTCCGGCAGGCAGCGGGGAAAGAGCACGACGACTGGGAAGATTTCCGCCGCGCAATGGTGTCCGAGCGCAGGCAGGTGCTCCGGGTCCGCGCGACGAATGTGTACGGCATGGCCCAGCTGCCCTGAGTGCGCGGAACGTAGCTGTGGCAGCGGATCGGAGGCGGTGGGACGATTGAGTCGTGCGCAAGAGGCGGTGGCCGGCGGCACCACCGCCTGCCACGGAGGGAATCGTGGTCCACGGGCCGGTCGAGCTCGTGACGAGCCGCGATGTGAGCCTACGTCTGTCGGAGGTCGTCGCCCACCCGAAGGGCATGCTGCTGCGCATCGAGCTGACGGCGAGAGGCAGATCCGCTGATCTTGCGCGTCACGAGACGCGTCCGCTCGACGATCCCGACGACCCCTCGGCGCGCTGGTCGTATCTCGCGGTGAACGTCCGGGTCGACGACCTCGAGGGCGTCGCCGACGCCCGGCACCCGCATTCGACGTCGACGCCCGCGGCCGCGGACGCGTCCGAATATCACTCCGCGCCGCACTACTGGATCAGCGACTACCCGGAATCTGGGACGATCACGCTGACCGCGGGGTGGAAGGAGATCGGGCTGCTGCCGAGGACCCGGACGATCACACTCGGCCCCAATCCGAGTATGCGGCCCACCCGGTAGCACTACGGCCGGTAGAAATACGGCCGGTAGAAATACGAAGGTGCCCTTCGGCGCCGTGGGAGCGTCGAAGGGCACCTTCGTCCTGTGAGGAAACGCAGATCAGGGCAGCGGAACCCAGGTGCCGAAGAACCAGAATCCGTGCGGGCTCGGCGCCGGTGCCTGCTGCTGCGGAGCGTGCTGCTGCTGCGGCTGGGGCTGCGGTGCCTGCTGCTGCTGGGCGGGGGCGGGGTTGTGGCCCACCGGGTCGGCGCTGGCAACGCCGGCTCCGATGCCGAGTGCTGCGAGGGCGATACCACCGGTTGCGACGGCCTTGGTCACGACAGACTTCATGCGGTTCCTCCTGGAACGTATCGGATGCGGTGTCAGAACTTCCTGACACAGATCAGATTGCTCCCCGTCCCTGCCACAACTCTTCGTTCAGCCTGGCAATCTCCTGCACGTCAGCGAGGCTGCTCCGCCAGCTTGGCGGCGATCACCCCGTTGAGTCGCTGCAGACCGCTCGGCGTGATCCCGTGGATCTGGCCCTCGATGCTGCGCACGACATGGGTGTCGCTGAGGACCTTCTCGCTGGACTGGATCAGAACCGTTCCGGCGCCGGTGAAGTCGAACTGCCGCTCCTCCCCGGAGTTGATACCCATCATGTGGGCGCCCGCGGCGAGGAAGTTGCTGATCCATCCCTGGTCGTAATGGTGGCTCGGGGACGGGCAGTCGGCCCACCCGACGAGCGCCTCGGGGTCGATCCGCAGCGGCGGTTCCGCGAACATCACCGGACCGTTGGACGACGCCAGGAACTTCCCGGTCCCGATGAGGGTCAGGAATCCCGGCACGATGGACTGGTTCAGCGACAGACCCGGTTCGAACGCAAGGAGATTCGATGCCCGGATCGTGAGGTTTCCGTCGTCGAGGTCGTACGAGTTGATGTCGTACCCGCGGTCGCCGATGATCAGTTTCCCGAATCCTTCGGCCACCGCGTAGTCGCCCATGTACAGCGGCGCCGAGAACTGGTTGGCGACCATGTGCAGTGCGGCGCCGTGCAATCCGTGGGTCAGCGCCTGAAACTGCATCTGGCCGTAGTACGCGATCATCGCACCCTTGCGGATGAACCAGGGCGCGGTGAGGTCGATGCAGAACGCGTAGCTGTTGTCGGGAATGTTGTCGCTGGCGCCCAGCGTCGACGGATTGTGGATGGCGGTCACAGTTTCTCCTCCGAGGCCTGAACGTAGACGATTCCCTGACCGGTGCACTGCAGTTGCATCGCTTCTCCGACGCCGCGGCCCATGGCCTCGCGCCAGCCGACGGCGGATTTCAGTTCTACCTGGACGCTCCCGTACGTGCCGACGAACGCGTCGGGGTCGACGAACACCGGATTCGGTCCGCCCACCGGGAGTTCGATGAAGCCGCCGTGCGCGAGCAGGACCGCCGACCCGTACCCGGACAGCTGCGTCGTGAACATTCCGGTGCCGGACAGGGCTCCTGCCGCCGCACCGCGCAGCGCGCCGAGCATGCCGCGCCCGCCGCCACCGCCGCCCTGACTCACCACCGAGACCACTGAACTCTGCAGTCCCGCGTTGTGGGCGAGGAGCCGGGACGCCTCGACGCACAGGGTGCCGCCCTGCGACATGTCGACGACGTGCACCTCGAGCCCGGCGTGGCCGTAGTGCACCTCGCCCTGCCCCTGCGCCAGCATCGTGCGTTCGTGCTCGCCCTGCATCATGCGTCCGGCCATCCGGGTGAATCCACCCATGCCCGCCATCGACTGGGAACCGGGCACCTGGTGCGGAGAGAACTGGACCTGACCGGTGTAGAACAGCATCGCGCCGGTGCGGGCCACCACACCGCCTGCGGCGCCGACGTCGACCTTGACGACCTTCGAGTTCACTTTCGAGAAGACCATGGGGCTCACCGCTCTGCCGGTTGGATGGAGACGACGCCGTGACCGTCCCACTTGAGGGAAAAGGCCTCACCGTTGCCCTGGCCGACGGCGTTGCGCCACGACACGTCGGTCACGAACGACTGCGTCACCTGCCCGCGCGCCGAGACGAACGCGTCGGGATCGACTACGAGGGGGTACTGCGGCGACACCTCGAGGTGGATGAGCGGTCCGCCCGCCGACAGCAGGGCCACCTGACCCTGACCGGAGACGGTCGTGGTGAACAGGCCCTGACCGCCGACCCCGCCGCGCAGTCCGGTGAACGTGACGTTGGTGTTCAGGTTGCCGCTCAGCGCGAGAAGTTGCTGCGATTCGACCTGCAGGGTCTCGTTCGCCAGGTCGACGACCGAGACGTACTGTCCGCCCACGGCGAGATACACGACACCGTGGCCGGAGCACTCCATCAGCGACAGCGCCTCGCCTGTGGCACGCCGCTTCATCCCGGCGAGGACACCGTCGCCGCCACCGAAGCCTGCCGACTTGAAACTGACATTGCCCTCGTAGGCGATCATCGAACCCTGAATCGCCCGGATGGTGGTTCCGGCGAGCTGCGCCTCCACCACCTTCTTCGACTTGCCGAGCAGCCGCCCCATGGTGCCCTTTCCAGTGTCGAGCGGCAGTGCCCGTGACCGAGTCACGTGCACTGCCGCTGGATGTGAGTACAGGCAGAACCTAGCCGACGGACACCGGGTTCTGCTCGTCCACGTCGTCTGCCGCTTCGCCGACCGCCGCGGCGGCCTTGCGGTTGCGGACGATGCTGGAGATGAACGCGGCGCCGATGAGGGCGACACCGACGAGGCCGGTGACGTTCTCGTTGACGTGGTAGCCGATGGACACCAGCAGGATCACGGCCAGTGCGCCGATGGCCCAGTGGGCGCCGTGCTCGAGGTACACGTAGTCCGAGAGCGTGCCCTTGCGGACCAGGAACACGGTGATGGAACGGACGAACATCGCGCCGACGAAGCCGAGGCCGAGGGCGATGATGATCGGGTCGGACGTGATTGCGAAGGCGCCGATGACACCGTCGAAGGAGAACGACGCGTCGAGGACCTCGAGGTAGAGGAAGAGGAAGAACCCGGCCTTGCCGGTGGCCTTGGCCAGCGCGGTCGGGCCACCGGTGGATCCTTCGATCGGTTCGCCGTCYTCGTCTTCCTCGGGGGTGTTGAACAGTTCACCSAGACCGTTGACGGCGATGTAGGTGACCATGCCSAGGACGCCGGCGATCATCACSGTGGACACGGTGTCCTCGGGGGCGATGTAGGCGGCGGTGATCAGCAGCAGGACGCCGGCGAGGATGACGGCCAGCTGGTCGAGCTTGCCSGCGCGGGCGAGGGGCTTCTCCAGCCAGGACAGCCAGGTGATCTCRCGCTCTTCSAGGATGAAGCCGAGGAASAGCATCAGCAGGAACA
Organism: Rhodococcus sp. P4_B6; assembly: GCF_056402215.1. Lineage (NCBI taxonomy): Bacteria > Bacillati > Actinomycetota > Actinomycetes > Mycobacteriales > Nocardiaceae > Rhodococcus > Rhodococcus sp. P4_B6. The sequence continues at coordinate 5,621 of NZ_JBFUHV010000018.1, forward strand.
TRCCGCCGAACGCCGCGATCTGCGGGTGCGCGTCGGTGAGCAGGGTTTCGTAGCTGGCGCTGCCGTCGGGGAAGTACGCGGCGCCGTCGGCGGGCGGGTTGAGGGCCAGGTCGAGGGCGGCGACGGGRCCGAGGCCGGASGCSAGCCAGACGATGACGAGGGGGAAGACCAGGCGCATGCCGAACACCGCGATGACGATGCCGACGGTGAGGAAGATCTTCTGCCAGAACTCGCTCATGCGGCGCAGGACGGTGGCGTTGATGACGGCGTTGTCGAAGGACAGCGAGATCTCGAGGATCGAGAGGATCACCACGAGGAGGACGGCCTGGGGGCCCCCGTAGATCGCGGCGATGATGAGGGAGATCACCGTCACGGCGAAGGAGAGACCGAATATTCGCAGAACCACGAAGCGTGGCCTTTCTCTAGTGGGCATGCAGGGTGGTTACTGCAGGGGACGAACACCGGGGGAGGGTTTCACGTCGGTGCCGTGAAACCCTCCCCCGGCTGAAGAACGAAACGACTGTCAGACGTTGACGCCGTAGTCGCGGGCGATACCGGCCAGCCCGGACGCGTAGCCCTGGCCGATGGCACGGAACTTCCACTCCGCGCCGTGGCGGTACAGCTCGCCGAAAACCATAGCGGTTTCGGTCGACGCGTCCTCGGACAGGTCGTAGCGGGCGAGCTCGTTGCCGTTGGCCTGGTCGACGACGCGGATGTACGCGTTGCGGACCTGGCCGAACGACTGCGAACGCGTTTCCGCGTCGTAGATCGAGACGGGGAACAGGATGCTCTCGATGTTCGCGGGGACCGCCGCCAGGTTGACGTTGATCACCTCGTCGTCGCCCTCGCCCTCACCGGTGGTGTTGTCGCCGACGTGCTCGATCGAGCCGTCGGGGGAGCGCAGGTTGTTGAAGAACACGAAGTGCTGGTCCGACACGACCTTCTTGTCGGCACCCGCACCGATGGCGCTGGCGTCGAGGTCGAAGTCGGTGCCGGTGGTCGAGCGGGCATCCCATCCGAGTCCGACAGCCACCGCCGTCAGGTTCGGCGCCTCCTTCGTGAGAGAAACATTGCCGCCCTTGGTCAAGCTGACGCCCATTCAGGGGTCCTTTCGAGAGGAGGTGGGTGGACCCTCGACAGCTGTCGAAGTTCCGAGTTCGTCGTGCGACACCACGATAATGAATTTGTCCGACTTGTCCCATCCGTCGATCTGTCCACAGGTTTGTGCACAGGCAATTCCGGTCCACTCGGAGTTGTCGCCCCGACCAGTACGATTCAGGGCGTGACGAGCGGATGGGCGGGACGCTTCCGAGGAAGAGCCCGGGGCGACGACTCGGCTCGTCGCGCCCACGACACGATGGTCGCAGCGTTTCTCGATATGGACAACCGGCAGAGCATTGCCGCCGCGGCCGTGGACGCCTCCGCAGAGCTGACTCCGGAACGCGGAATCCGCCGGGCGTGGGAACCGGTCCGCGACGGGTGCTACCAGGCCGCGACGGCGTACCTCGCGGCGGAAGACCGGTTCGAGAACGTGGAGACGCCGGCGGCCGCCGCCGCGTACGAGCAGGTGACGCGGCAGTTGGTGGCGGCGACGCAGACCCTCGACGAGTTCTATCGCACACATCGCGGCCATCTCGAGGAGTCGACCGCGATGCTGGCGGCCGTACCCCAGGTTGCCCAGCAGGCACTGCAGGTCGCCGCTGCGGCGCAGCGCCGGGTGCAGACCGAGGGCGCCGCCTACGCCGGCTACCCGTCGGTGCGCGACCGGGGAGCCGCACTCGATGCCGCGGTCGTGGCGCTGCAGGGTGCCCGCGGCGCCAACCCGGTCCGCGCCGCGGCGGCGCGGGTGCGGGAGGAGGCGGCGGCGCTCGAGAAGGCGCTGGCCGCGGCTCCGTCCAAGGAGCGGGATGCCGCGCACGCCGTGTCGTCGGTGTCGACGAGGATCGCCGCGGTGCAGACTCGGGCCGAACGGCTCGCGCCCGCCTACTCGGCCCTGCTCCGCGAATTCAACGCGGCCAGTTCGGCGGATCTCGTCCACAACGACCGCGAGAGCCGCACGCACATCGAGCAGGCGCAGACCGATCTGCAGCAGGCGCAGAAGGCTCTGACCGCGGGAAACCCCGAGGGAGCGCTGGATCTGACGGCCGCGGCGCGGACCCATCTCGTCGACGCGGAGGCGAACGTCGACGGCGTCACCGATCGTCTGCTGTTGCTCCGGGAGGTCCGGGAGAACCCGCGGGCGAAGGAGAACGAGATCAGATTTCGCCTCCGCGACGCCCAGATGTTGGCTGTCAATCGTGGGCTCGTGAGGGAATGGGGGTCGGTCCTCGACGCTCAGCTCGAGCGAATTGACCGAATTGCAGGGACACTGACCGGGCGGCATCCCGACTACTGGGCGTACGTCACCCAGCTCGATGCCGTGTCGGCGTTCATTGCCGAGGTGGTTCAGAAGATGAGAGGACACACAGCGCAGCGATGACACGGGGGGACGATGAGCATTAGCGAAGAGACCATGCCGGCGGTGCGGCACGTTCGGCATTTCCACCACCTCGATACCGAGACGCACGGCCGGCTGTTCCTGCACGCTCCGCAGGCGCTCGGGCCGGACGAGGATCGAACGGTGCTGGCCGTCGCGCTGGGCGCGACGCTGTACGTGCCTGCGACGAGGTCCGACCTCGCGGACACCATCCTGCGCCGGTCCGGTGACGGGGTCTGCTCGATGGTCCTGGACCTCGAGGACGCGGTGGCCGACGACCAGGTGGAAGCGGCGCTGCTCAATGCCGTCGACGCCCTCGATCGGCTCGCGGTCCACGGTGGTGCGCGGATGCAGTTGTTCGTCCGGGTGCGGGCCGCCGAGGACCTTCGGCGGATCGCCGACCTGCTGACCACAGGCGTCGAGGTGTTGTCCGGGTTCGTATTTCCCAAGTTCGGAAGTGCGACGGGCGGTGCGTTCCTCGACGAGCTGGCCGCGGCGTCGGAGCGGCTCGGCAAGCAGTTGTATGCGATGCCGGTGCTCGAATCGCCTGCTCTGGTGCACCGCGAGTCCCGAGACGACGAACTCGCGAAGATCGGCGCACTGCTCGTCGAACACCGCGAGCGGATTCTCGCCGTGCGCATCGGCGCCACCGACATGTGTGCCACGTTCGGCATCCGCCGCGACCGCGACCTGACGATCTACGACGTGCGGGTGGTCGCGGACGCGATCGCTGGCATCGTGAATTTCCTGGGCCGCGCCGACGAGACCGGGCACGTCATCACCGGTCCGGTGTGGGAGTACTTCGCCGATCACGAGCGGATGTTCCGCCCGACCCTGCGCGCCACGCCGTTCGAGGAACACGACGAGGTGCGGTTCCGCCAGCAGCTGGTCAGCCGGGACCTGGACGGTCTGCTCCGGGAGATCGCCCTCGACCGCGCCAACGGCATCCAGGGCAAGACGGTCATCCACCCGACGCACGTCGCGGCCGTGCACGCGCTGTCCGCGGTGACGCACGAGGAGTACCACGACGCGCTCGACATTCTCGGCGCCGAGGGCGTCGGCGGCGTCCAGGCGTCGGGGTACCGCAACAAGATGAACGAAATGCGCCCGCACCGCAGCTGGGCCGAGAAGACACTCGTCCGGGCGAAGGTGTTCGGCGTGACCAACGAAGGAATCACGTTCGTGGATCTACTGACCGCACTGGCCGTCCGATGAGTTCACCCACCGCCGTCCGCGCGGTGCCCTGGGCCACGGAGCATCTGGGGTTGACGCTCGCCCACGTGGATTCGAGTTCGGGGCTGACAATCCCCGAACTCGTCGAGCCGGGTCTGCGGCGCAACCCTCGACGTGCCCACCTGCTCGTCTCGACGGTCCTCGGCAAGCACGTGCCCACCGACCCGACTGCGGTAATCGGCGCCGGCGACCGCCTCGGTGATCTGGTCGCCGATGTCCTCGGACCGGATGCGGACCCCGTCGTGCTCGGGTTCGCGGAGACCGCAACAGGTCTGGGCCATTGCGTCGCCGCGCGGCTGCGCGCCCGGTGCTACCTGCACTCCACGCGCCGGGACGTCCCCGAGATCGGGACGTCCGCCGGGTTCGAGGAGGGGCACTCGCACGCGACCAGCCATCAGCTGCAGCCGACGTCCGTCGAGTTGTTCGCGGGCGATCGTCCGCTCGTCCTCGTGGACGACGAGATCTCCACGGGCGCCACCGCGGTCGACGCGATCCGCGCGCTGCACCGGCAGAACCCGCGCAGCCGGTACGTCGTGGCGTCGCTCGTCGACATGCGCGACCAGGGCCACCGGGACGCCGTCGATGCCGCCGCCGCCGAACTCGGGGTGCAGATCGACAGCGTGAGTCTGGCGCTGGGGCGCACCGAGCTTCCCGACGGGCTGACCGACAGTGTTGGTGCGCTTCCGGATCCCGTGCTCAACCCTGTCGGCGCGCGGACCGGGACCGTGGAGCGGGCCGACATTCCCTGGCCCGCGGCAGTTCCGGAGGGCGGGCGTCACGGCTTCCTGCGGGAAGACACCGAGGGGTTCGATGCGGCCGTCGCGTCGGCGGCCGCCGCGCTCGGTGATCGGCTCGACCCGCAGCGTCCGGTGATCGTCGTCGGACACGAAGAGCTGATGTACCTTCCGCTGCGTCTCGCGGACACGCTCGCCGCATCCGGGTTCCGGGTTCGATTCCAGACGACGTCCCGGTCGCCCGCCTACGTGCTCGACCAGCCGGGATACCCGCTGCGCCGCGGATTCCGCTTCACCGCCCCCGAGGACGGGGAAGAACAGCCGCGGTTCGTCTACAACGCGCAGTGGCCGGACGAGGACGCCGTCGTGGTCGCGGTGATCGACGCCGCCGCCGACACCGACCGGCTCACCGCGCGCGGCGGACTCCTCGACGTCCTCACCGCGGCGGGAACCGATGTGCTGCTGGCCGTCGTGTCCGGCGCCGACCCGCGGTCGCTGCGGGCCGCACGCGCGGGAGCCTCGTCGTGACGGCACCGCTGACCGGCCCGGCGTTCGGTTCGTACGCCGCCGACGAGGTGGGCTGGCTGCTCACAGACCTGTCGCACGTCGACCTCGAGGCCGACGTCGCCGAGCGGGAGCGCCGCATCCAGTCGGGTGCAGCCCACTACGCGGAGACGCTGCCCATCGAATACCAGCCCGACGCGGAGTACCGCGAGCTGTTCGAGAAGGTGCTGCAGGACAGCTCCATCCGGCTGGCGCGGGCCGTGGGGACGGTCACCGACCTCGTGCTGGCCGAGCGCGGCCACGACGTCACCCTCGTGTCCCTGGCACGTGCGGGAACCCCGGTGGGTGTGCTCATGCGCCGCTGGGCGCGGGACGTCCACGGGTTGACGCTGCCGCACTACGCCGTCTCCATTGTCCGGGACCGGGGGATCGACGCCGTCGCGCTCGACTACCTTGCGCGTCATCACGACTCGAAAAACGTGGTGTTCGTCGACGGCTGGACGGGCAAGGGCGCCATCGCCCGCGAGTTGTCGCAGGCACTCGCCGACTACCGCGATGCCGGTGGCGCCGAGTTCGACGACGACCTCGCCGTCCTCGCGGATCCCGGGCACTGCGTCCGCACGTTCGGCACCCGCGACGACTTCCTGATCGCGTCGGCGTGCCTGAACTCCACCGTGTCGGGTCTGGTGTCGCGCACCGTCCTCAACGACACGCTGATCGGCCCCGGCGACTTCCACGGCGCCAAGTTCTACGCGCACCTCGCGGGCGAGGACGTGTCCAATCACCTCCTCGACTCCGTCAGCGCGTCCTTCGCGGACGTGCGCGAGCACGTACCCGGCGACGTCGAGGAACTGCTGCGGTCGGACCGGACACCCACCTGGGACGGCTGGAAGTCCGTCGAGGCGGTCCGGGAGCAGTACGGAATCTCGACTGTGAACTTCGTGAAGCCCGGCGTCGGCGAAACCACGCGGGTGCTGCTGCGCCGGGTGCCGTGGCGGGTGCTCGTCCGCGACCTCGACGCCCCCGAGCACGCACACATCCGGCTACTCGCCGCCGCGCGCTCTGTTCCCGTCGAAGAGGTTCCCGGCCTGGCGTATTCGTGCATGGGCCTGATCAAGGATGTGACATGACCGCGCTGATCGCGACCGACCTCGACCGCACCATGATCTACTCGCGCGCGGCGATGGAACTCGCCGTCACCGAGAGCGACGTGGCCGAGCGGCCCGGCGACGAGAACCTTCTGTGCGTCGAGGTGTACGACGGCAAACCGCTGTCCTACGTCACGTCGGCCGCCGAGGCCATGTTGCGCACGCTCACCGCGTCCGCGGTGGTCGTGCCCACCACCACGCGCACCGTCGCGCAGTTCGAGCGCATCGACCTGCCGGGGGCGCCGTGGCGGTACGCGATCACCACCAACGGCGGGAACATCCTCGTCGACGGCGTCCCCGATGCGGGCTGGCGGTCGGGCGTCGACATCGCGATCGCCGACGGTGGAGCCTCTCTCGTGGAGGTCGGCGCCGAGCTGAGTCGTCGCATCGACGACAGCTGGGTGCGGTCGTCCCGGGTGGCCGACGAGTTGTTCTCCTACCTGGTCGTGGACCTCGACGCGATGCCGGCCGGCTTCGTGGAGGAGTGGAACGACTGGTGCGTCGACCGGGGCTGGGGAGCGTCCCGCCAGGGCCGCAAGATCTACACGATGCCCGACGCGGTGTGCAAGAGCCGTGCGGTGGCGGAGGTCCGGTCGAGGCTCGTCGACGACGGAGTTCTCGAGCCGGAAGCGCCCGTGCTCGCGGCGGGGGACGGGGCGCTCGACGCCAACATGCTCAGTGCCGCCGACGCCGCCATCCGCCCCCGGCACGGCGAACTCGAAACGCTCGGCTGGCAGCATCCGACCCTGTCCGTGACCGGAAGCAGCGGGATCGCCGCCGGTGAGGAGATCCTGCGCTGGTTCGCGGACCGCGTCGGGCGGGGTGCGGGGACGACGGCCACCGGCGCTCTTTTGTAGGTTGTAGGCAAACAGGCCAAACGGGACAAACCCGACGCTCCCACAGTGAAGGAACCACCGCAGTGTCCACTCCGCTAGCCAAGGGCCAGAACGGCCCACTGAGCGTCGACGACGTCATCGTCTCCCTGGAGCTGACGGCCGCCGCCGACCTGTCCGCGCTGCTCGTCACGGACTCGGGGAAGGTCCGCTCGGACGCCGACTTCGTCTTCTTCAACCAGCCGTCCGGTCCCGGTGTGCAACTCGTGCCCGGGGCCCCCGGACAGGCGGCGTCGCTGAAGGTGTCCCTCGGCGCGGTGCCCGCCGACATCGCCCAGGTGCGCGCGGTCATCACCCTCGACGACGCCACCAGCAACTTCGGCCGCTCCGCGCCGCCGACGGCCCGGGTCGTCGACGGCGCCGGAAACGCGCTGTACGAGTACCGGATCGACGGACTGAACTCCGAGTCGATCGTCATCGCGCTCGAGCTGTACCGACGCCAGGGCGCCTGGAAGGTGCGGGCCGTCGGGCAGGGTTACGCCGGCGGGTTCGCCGCACTCGTCACCGATCACGGCGTGTCCGTCGACGACGCACCCGCACCCGCGGCCGCCCCGGTCCAGCAGCCGCCGGCACCGCAGGCCGCCCCCGCTGCTGCCTACCCGCCGCCGGCCGCCGCACCGGTGGCACCGCCTGCACCCCCGGCTCCTGCTGCCCCCGCCGCTCCGGCCGAGGTCAGTCTCACCAAGTCGCGGCCGGTCAGCCTGAGCAAGGGCCAGAAGGTCACGCTCCGCAAGGACGGTGGCGTCGCGCTGACGTACATCCAGATGGGACTCGGCTGGGATCCGATCGAGAAGCGCGGCATGTTCGGAAACCGTTCCGCCAACGTCGACCTCGACGCGTCGGCGGTCCTGTTCGCGGACAACAACATGGTCGACGTCGCCTACTACGGTCAGCTGACGTCGAAGGACGGGTCGATCCGGCACCAGGGCGACAACCTCACCGGCGAGGGCGCGGGCGACGACGAGGTGATCCTCGTGGATCTCACCCGCATTCCGCCGCACGTCTCGACCATCGTGTTCATCGTGACGTCGTACCGGGGGCACACGTTCGAGCAGGTGAAGAACGCGTTCTGCCGCCTGGTGGACACCACGTCGAACGCCGAACTCGCCCGGTTCACGCTGCAGGGCGGGATGCCGTTCACGGGAATGGTGATGGCCAAGGTGTACCGGGTGGGCGGCGAATGGAAGCTGCAGGCCATCGGTGAGGGCATCCAGGCCAAGCATGCCGGTGAGGCCGCGCCTCAACTCGCCCGGTTCCTCGGCGTCTAGGGGCGGTTGGTGACGGTCTACCTCGTTCCGGGGCAGAACGCCCCGCTGCCGTCGCGCGTACTGCGTTTCCGCGCGGTCGGCGCGACACCGGTCGATGTCTCGGCGTTGATCGTCGACGGCGATCTCCGCGCGCTGTCCTCGGACTATTTCGTGTTCTACAACCAGCGGCGCGCCGCCGGCGTGGAACTCGACGCGGATGGAACGGTCCGGCTGCACATGGACGAGGTGGACGCCGCCGCGGCGGGCGTGCTCTGCGTGGTCAGTGTCGATCCGGCATCCCCGACCGGTCCGGCGACGCTGGCCCGCGAGGGCCTGTCGGCCACGCTCACCGATGAAAGCGGCCTTACCGTGGTCGTTTTCGACGTCCCTCTGGTCGGCTCCGAGGCTGCCGCGATCTGCCTGGAGATCTACCGCCGCGGCACCGACTGGAAGGTCCGTGCCGTCGGGCAGGGATACGACGGCGGCCTCGCCGAACTCGTCACCAGGCACGGCGTCGACGTGGACGAACCCGCGAATGCTGTCGCCGAGGAGGTTCCGGCGACGGCCGGCCCGGCGGGCATCCCGCTCGACCCGGCCCACTCGTTCGAGAGAGCGTGGATGATCTTCGAGGACGCCGCCCGGTCGGCGGCCTCGTTCCGGTCCTCCCGCGACTACGCGCAGGCGCGGCTGGACGACGAACTGTCCGCGTCGGTGGCCGACCCGTCCACCCGCAACAGTCCGGCGGTCGCGCAGTCGCAGGCCAGGGCGCAGGAGCGGTCCGACGCCCTCGTCGCCGAGGCACAACGCAAATTCGACGGCGAGACTTCGCAACTGGCCGAGGAACTCCGCGTCATCGACCCGCTGCTGCCGCGGTCGCTGGCGACGTTCGAATCCGCCGCGTGGACGAACCCGGTCACGAGCAGCGCCGTGCCGGACGGCCTGAGGCTCGGTGAGTTGTCCGCACCCGACCTCGGCGAACTGCGGGTTCCGTTCTGCGTCCACTACCCGCTGGGGCGTCCTCTGTGGATCGTCGGCGAACCGGCCGAGGCCGCACCGGTGGTCGCGGCGCTGGCCGCGCGCATGCTGGTGGCATCGCCCGCGGCGGCGGGGCGGCTGGAGGTTGTCGACCTCAGCGGCTCGCTGCGCACGTTCACCGACCCCCTCGGGGCGCTCCTGGCCTCGCCCGTCGTGTCCGCGGCCTCCGACATCACCGCCCGGCTCACCGCGCTGTCCGAGAGTGTCGACCTCGCAGAGATGGCGGCCCGCAGCGGAATCCGGGGCACCCTGCCGGAACCGCGGCTGGTGATCCTCGGCGACTTCCCGCACGGGTACGGCGCCGAGGACGCCGCCCGCATCGTGCACCTCGCCGACCACGGTCCCGCGGTCGGAACGTCGCTGATCATCGTCGGTGACAGCGCCGGCGCCGCTTCGGATCCGGGAGTCGCGGTGCTCGAACGCATCGCCCAGCAGGTTCCGACGTCGGGGGTCCTCACCGTCTCCGACCCGTGGACCGGCAACGACTGGATCCTGACCCCCGACCGGCTCCCGGACCACCCCCTCCACCGGGCGTCGGTGCTGGATTCGCTGACCGGCCACGAAAGGTGAGTGCACCGTGACACGTCTTGCGCGCGGCGAGAACGTCGAGATCGTCTGTTCGCCGACGAGTGTCGCGGTCGCCGGTGCCCGCCGAGGCGAGGTCGCCCTGATGGTCTTCCAACTCGGCGCGAACGGACGGGTGCGGTCCGACGGGGATTTCGTCTTCTTCAACAACCCCAGTTCACCCGAGGGGGCCGTGCGGTTGGCAGCGGCAGACGGCGTCGACCTCGATCTCGCGGCGGTGCCCGCCGACATCGACAAGCTCAGTATCGCCGTCGCCCTCGACGACTCGGTGCCCGGCAGTCTCGCCGATCGCGTCGGGTTGGGCGTTGTGATCGAGAACTCCGGAGTGTCGCTGGGGGCGGACGCGTCCGGGCTGAGCACCGAGCGCGCCGCCGTACTCGTCGAGGTGTATCGGCGTGGTTCCGGATGGAAGGTGCGCAACGTCTCGGCCGGGTGGGACGGCGGGCTCGCTGTCCTCGTCACCGAGCACGGCGTCGACGTGACGGATTCCGACTCCGCCGACGATGTTGCCGTGCGAACGGTGCCGGACGAGCTGGGTCTGATGTTCGAGAAGCGGCAGAAGCTCGACATGCGCAAGCGTGAAGTCGCGAAGGTGTTGCTGCACAAGGGTGCAGGTGAGACGCGCGCCCGGGTCGTTCTGGTGATCGACAAGTCGGGCAGCATGCGGCGTCAGTATTCGACCCGGGCGATCAACCGGGTGGTCGAGCGGATGGTGCCGGTGGCCACGCAGATCGACGACGACGGTCGCCTCGAACCGTATCTCTACGCCAAGAACTTCGCGCGCCTGCCCGACATCGCCGTCCACGAGGTCGACAGTTGGTGCGACACGTTCCTGCATCTCGGCGGCGTCCACGGCGGAATCGACTACAAGGCGATCGGCGGCTACAACGACGAACTGCCGATCATGACCGACATCGTCTCCAGTCTGCCGCCGCGGGGCGGGACCCCCACCCTCGTGCTGTTCTTCACCGACGGCGGATTCCAGCAGCGCGCCAAGATCAGCGAACTCATGCGCCGGGCGTCGAGTCTGCCCGCGTTCTGGCAGTTCGTCGGAATCGGCCGCGCCGACTACGGACTGCTCGAGAAACTCGACACCCTCGACGGGCGGACCCTCGACAACGCCGGGTTTTTCGCCGTCGACGACCTCGACAGGATCGACGACGCCGAACTGTACCGCCGCCTGCTCAGCGAGTTCCCCGACTGGCTGCGCGCCGCGAAGTCGGCGGGTGTAGTCGGGTGACGCAACGACACGAGTCACTCGTCGGGTAGTTCCACTCCGAGTTCGCGGGCCTTCGCGGCGACGGCGTCCGGGAAGACGTTGCGGAACAGGAACAAGTCCTGTCCGATAACCCAGCCGGGCGCGAGTTCGGTGGCGTAGCGCTCGAAGTAGCCGAGTTGCTTCCCGAACAGGACGAGTTCCTCCGGGCTGGCGACGTCCCATTTCTTGCCGATGCCGATCAGCGCCATGATGAGTTCGCTGAGCCGCAGCTCGCCGAGGTCCCGGCCCAGCAGGGGGGCGAGGGCGGCGGCCACCTGGAGGCCGATCTCGTCGTCGGTGGCGTCGTTGTCCTGCGCGTAGCCGAGGCTGCGGATTCCGCGGGCCATCCGGGAGAAGTCGCCGTCGATCAGGGTCGCGTAGAACATGTCGCGCAGGATCTGCCGCCACGATTCGGGTAGCTCACCGACGATGCCGAAGTCGAGCATCGCGATGCGCCCGTCGTCGAGGACCCACAGGTTCCCGGCGTGCACGTCGCCGTGGAACGGGCCGTGCAGGATGACCGACTCGATCCACACCTTGACACCGCGGCGGATCAGCATGCGGGTGTCCATGTGGACGAGGTCGGGGAACCGGTCGAGCGGCAGCCCGTACATGCGTTCCATGCAGATGACGTGGGGACCGCAGTAGTCCCAGTACACCTCCGGGGTGGTGACGCCCTTGTTGTCGCCGAAGGCCCCGATGTTCGTCCTGAACCGGGCCTGCCGGTCGGCTTCCACCGCGCTGTTGAGTTCGGTCATCGTGGCCGCGTGGAGATCGCGGATGATGGCGGTGGCGTTGGCGATGCGGAAGAACTCGAAGAGTTTCTCGAGGATCCGCGCACCCCAGTACGCGGTGCGCAGGTCCACCACCATGCGACGGAAGATGTCGGGGCGCTGCACCTTGATGACGGCTTCCCGGCCGTCGGGGAGCACGCAGCCGTGCACCTGTGCGACGGAGGCGGCGGCGAGGGGGACGTCGTCGAACGACGCGAACAGCGCGTCGACGGGATGTCCCAGGTCTGCCTCGATCACCCGGCGGGCTTCCTGCGCGGACACCGGCGGCACGTCGTCGAGACATCGCAGGCAGGCGTTGGCCAGCGGGGCGGGGAACACGCCGGAGGACGACGCCATCAGCTGCCCGACCTTGACGAACGTCGGGCCGAGCACCTCGAATCCGTTGACCAGGCCTTCCGACGCCGCGTCCGCGAGGGTGCGGCCGCGACGCCGGACGGGCCAGGTGACGAGCGCGAGCAGTGTGTAGGCGACGACGACCACGCCGATGACCAGCGCCCGCCACAACTCCGCCGCGCGGAACCGGTCGAGAGTCGCCGAATGCACGGTCAGGGCTGCAGGTGGCGGCCCCGAAGCGTATGGGCCGACCGGACGTGGCGTTGGCTCGTGCACAGTTCCTACCTTGCGTTCAGTCCTGCCTGCCGTTCAGAAGGGGACCATACCCCGACCGTTTCGGCGAACGCTTTTCAGTATGCGGTACCCGCCATCACACTATTTCGTTAGCAGAACTCAGAGTCCCAGCGCGCCCGCGAGTTCCCGCAGCGCAGGGATGGGATCGTCACCGGCGGGCAGCACCTGGATCGCGACGTGATCGGCGCCCGCGTCCAGATGTTCGCGGAGGCGGCCGGCGATATAGGGGGCGTCGCCGTGGGCGGCGAGGGCGTCGATCAGCTCGTCGCTGCCGCCATTCGCGATCTGCTCGTCGGTGTACCCGAGCCGCTTCAGGTTGTTGACGTAATTGCGCAGGTGCAGGTACGGATTCTCGACCGCCGCACGTCCGACGGGGCGCGCCCGTTCCGAATCGGTGTCCAGCACGACCTTCTGCTCCGGTGCGATCACCGCACCGGGGCCGAGCAGCTCACGCGCTTCCCGGGTGTGCTGCGGAGTGGTCAGGTACGGGTGGGCGCCTGCGGCGCGGGCCGCCGACAGCTCGAGCACCTTCGGGCCGAGCGCGGCGAGCACGCGTCGCCCCGCCGGAACCCCGGCGGCGTCCAGGACGTCGAGATACTCCACGAGCGCGGCGTACGGCTTGCTGTAGTTCAGGCCGGGTTGTTCGGGATGGCCGACGCCGATGCCGAGGAGGAAGCGCCCCGGATGACGGGCCTCGAGCCGGTGGAAGGAGGTCGCGATCTCGTCGGCGGGTGCGGTCCAGATGTTCACGATGCCGGTCGCGACGGTGATGGTGGACGTCGCGTCGAGCAGGCGTTCGGCGACGTCGAGGTCGGCCGGCGGCGAGCCGCCGATCCAGATCGCGCCGTAACCTGCCGATTCGATCGCGACACCCACTTCGGGTGCCAATCCGCCGGCGTGACGCCAGACGCCGAACTGTCCGAGCTGCGGGGTTTCTCCTGAGGTATCCGTCATGTGGCGTGCAACCTTCGCTCGCGGACATTCATTCCGGCATCTCGGATCTGGTGGAGCCACGACCGGAACAGCAGCGCGCTCGGCGCGAACAGGACACGGCGAACGGAGTCGGTGGTGAACGGGTTCACCGTGGTCGAGTAGGTCTGGTCGGCAGACGTGGCTCGACGGTATCGGCCGACTCCGCGGCCGCACATCATCCTGCAGAACGATATTCGCCGCCGCAGGCGGTGAGGTCGATCAGCTGCCGGGCGCCCGGTATTGGGCGTCGCGGCGCACCGCGTCGTCCACCTGCTCCGGTGTCAACAGCACCACCGATTCCGACCGTGCCGCCCCGGAGGCGGTGGTGCGGATGCCGAGCGCGGCGGCGGCCACGTCGTCGGGCACGTCACCGATCACGAACAGATCCCGGCCACCCAGTGCGAAGTAGCAGGATTCGACTGTGCCCCCGACGCTTTCGACCATCTGGGTGATCGCGTCGCGTCGTGCAGTGCCGCCTTCGGTGAGCAGTCCTTTCGCGCCTTCGGGTGAGTACGTGACCTGCCAGAGGTATCTCGGCATCGGTGCCTCCTCGATTGTGGGGTCTTCTCATGGTTCTCCCGGGACGGGCCACATGCAATAGGTTCCGGCGCTAGGGTCGGGAGATGGCGCAGGCCCGCGTAGGTATTTCCGGCTGGACGTATCCCGGGTGGCGCGGCGACTTCTACCCGGAAGGCCTCGCGCATCGCAGGGAGTTGGCCTACGCCGCGGGGCGTTTGACGTCCATCGAGATCAACGGTTCCTTCTATGCGTTGCAACGGCCGACGAGTTATGCGAAATGGCGTGACGAGACGCCGGACGATTTCGTGTTCGCCGTCAAGGGCGGGCGCTACATCACGCACATGAAGCGGCTGGTCGGTGTCGAGGCGGCGCTGGCGAACTTCCTCGCCTCCGGGGTGCTCGCGCTGGGCCCCAAGCTCGGACCGCTGCTGTGGCAACTGCCCCCGACGCTCGCGTTCGACGCGGCGAGCCTCGCAGCGTTCCTGGACCAGTTGCCGCGGACGACCGCGGAGGCCGCGACAGTCGCCGCGCGGCACGACGACAAACTCGCCGAAGACCGGACGTGGACCGAAACCGACGCCGACCGCGCCGTCCGTCATGCGCTCGAGGTTCGCCACCACAGCTTCGAGGCGGAGGAGGCGAAGGAGTTGCTCCGCGCGCACGACGTCGCGTTCGTCGTCGCCGACACGGCGGGCCGGTACCCGTTCATGGAGGCGGTCACGAGTGATTTCGTCTACCTGCGGTTGCACGGTGACAAGGAACTGTATGCGAGCGGATACACCGACGAGGCCCTCGACGAGTGGGCGCGGAAGATCGAGCGGTGGCGCGGGCAGGGGCTCGACTGTTTCGCCTACTTCGACAACGACATGAAGGGGTACGCCCCGTTCGACGCGCTCCGGCTGATCGAGCGGCTGCGCTGACTGTCGGTGCCTCGTGGCACAGTGAGTGCCTGATCGACGGATACGAGAAGAGGATCTACCGGATGTGGCCCACTCACTGGCCCGCTGTCGCGCGTGACATCGCCGAAGCGCTGGATGCCGCCATCGTCGCGGCGCGTGCGTCGGATGCAGCGGCGCTGACCGAGGCGACGGAGGAATTGGCGGCCCTGCCTGCGGAGCAGGTCGGTGCGGTGCTGGCGGGGGTGGTCCGGGAACTCCTCGAGACGTTGCACCCGGACGGTCTGACGGGGGAGGACGTGCAGGACGTGCTCACCCGCTGCGCGCGGGCGGCGGCACTCTGGTTTCCGGCCGTCGACGTCGACTCGCTGGTCACCGTGCTGACCGGCGCCCTCGGTGTGGCCGATGTCGAGGAGAACCCGCGCAGACCGGAGCGTGCGGTGGAGGCCGCGATCCTGGTGATCGCCGATCTGCTGAGTGCGGCGGAGGTGCCCGCCGACGGTTACGTCCGCCGGGCGCTCGACGAGATCGCGCGCGCCGAGACCGTGGAGATGCCCTGAGGCGTCAGAGTTCGGTGCGGATGTGGTCGGCGAGCCGACTGATCCGGTCCTCGTTGCGGCGGTAGTGGGTCCACTGGCCGATCCGATGGCTGGTGACCAGTCCGGCGCTCTGTAGGGCGGCCATGTACTGCGAGGCCGTCGACTGGGAGACCTCGGCCCTCGCCTGAATGTGCTTCAGGCATACGCCCACCTCTTCCGCGGGTTCGAGTTGTGGGGGAAAGCTGTCGGGCTCCTTCAACCACTGCAGGATGCGCACGCGGGTCGGGTTCGACAGCGCTTTGAAGACCAGGGCCAGGTCGGTCGGGTCCGGAAGTTCGCTCACAGGCCCATCGTACCGTCATATCGCGATTTTTCGATATATGTGCTTGACTCGGTATATCGCAACTTCGCGATATACCGATAGGAGTCGAGTGATGTCGAAGCGCAGAGTGGCAGTGGTCGTCGGTGCGCGCGGGGTGATCGGCGGCAATCTGATCGAGCACCTCGAGGCGACCGGAGACTGGGAGATCGTCGGACTGTCGCGCCGAGGCGGACCCGACACCGACCGGGTGCGGCACATCGCGGTCGATCTGCTCGACGAGCGTGACGCCGCCGAGAAGCTGGCCGAACTCCGCGACGCGACCCACATCTTCTACGCCGCCTACCAGGACCGTTCGTCGTGGGCTGAGCTCGTCGCGCCCAACGTCGCGATGCTCGTCAACACGGTGAACGCGCTCGAACCCGTGGCCGCCGGGCTCGAGCACATCAGTCTGATGCAGGGCTACAAGGTCTACGGCGCCCATCTCGGGCCGTTCAAGACGCCGGCGCGCGAGAGCGATCCGCCGCACATGCCGCCCGAGTTCAACGTCGATCAGCAGCAGTTCCTCGAGGACCGTCAGCGCGGCAAGAGCTGGACGTGGTCCGCGATCCGACCCTCGGTCGTGTGCGGATTCGCGCTCGGGAACCCGATGAACCTCGCGCTCGTGATCGCCGTCTACGCCACGATGTCGAAGGAACTCGGAGTGCCGCTGCGCTTTCCGGGCAGGCCCGGCGCGTACACGAGTCTGATCGAGATGACCGATGCCGGACTGCTGGCAGAGGCGACCGTCTGGGCCGCGACCACGCCCGAGTGCGCGAATCAGGCTTTCAACATCAACAATGGCGATCTGTTCCGCTGGGACGAGATGCTGCCGAAGATCGCCGACTTCTTCGAACTGGACGTCGCGCCGCCGCTGCCGATGTCGATGGACGTCGTCATGGCCGACAAGGAACGGGTGTGGAACGACCTGGTCGCGAAGCACGGACTGGCGCCGACGCCGTACTCGGACGTGTCGTCGTGGGCGTTCGGCGACTTCGTCTTCGGCTGGGACTACGACGTCATCGCGGACGGGTCGAAGGCGCGCAGGTTCGGTTTCCACCGTCACGTCGAGACCGAGCAGATGTTCCTCGACATCTTCCGCGACCTGCGGGCGCGGAAGATCATTCCCTGACACGGACTACGGGCGCAGTCCGGATTCGACGTTGGCGGCGATCCGCCGGAGCAGACCCGCCAGCACCGCGCATTCGTCCTCGTCCAGTCCCTCGAGGAATTGCCGGTCGCGTTCGACGCGCTGCGGGAATTCGGTGTCGACGAGGGCGCGTCCGGCCTCGGTCAGATGGAGCAGCACGACCCGGCCGTCCCGTTCGAAGGGCAGCCGTTCCACCAACCCCAGCCTGCCCAGGCGGTCGACGTGCTTGGTGGTGGAGGCGCCGCTGAGCATGGTCACGGCGGTGACCTCGCTGGCCCGCAGGGGTCGATCGCTCCGGGCGAGCACGCACAGGACGTCGAACTCGGCCCTCGAGACCCCGCTCGCGTCGAGGGCACGGTCGAGTTGCTGCAGGGCCTGGGATCCGATCCGGGTGATGCGACCCATCACCTCGATCGGTGACGTGTCCACGTCGGGATGGGTCTCCGCCCATTCGCGTCGTACGCGATCGGTGAAATCCTCATCCGGACGTGGGGCAGGGCTCATGAAAACCATCGTAGCGATCAACTTCACACTATTTCACAACTATTTTACTAGTGAAGTATACGGTACGCTGAGGTCATGCAGGCTTCTCCTCGATACGCACCCGACCTCAGCCGGCTCCATCACTCCCGTGGGGCGCTGGCCCACTCGGTGGCGCCGTCGACGTGGCGCCGGGCGTTCGAGGTCCGGACCGCGGACGCCACCATCGCTCCCGCCCTGCGGGTGGGTGCGGCGACGGCTCTGGTGCTGGTGATCGGCGGCCTGCTTGGGCACGGCAACCTCGCCGGCTTCGCGGCGCTGGGTGCGCTGACCGCCGCATTCGGCCGATACGAGCCGTACCCGCGGCTCGCCCGCAAGACGGGTCTCGTCGGTGTCGCACTCGTCGTCTTCGTCGCCGGGGGAGCACTCCTCGGTGCGGCCGGACTGTCCCTCTGGCTGCAGATAGCGCTCATGGCCGTGGCGTCGGGGATCGCCGCATGGCTGCTGGCGGCGTTCCGGATCGCCGGCCCCGGTCCCGTCATCCTGATCTTCGCGGCCACCGCGGCGGCCGGGTACTCGACGCGGCTCGCCGATCTCGGGCCGGCAGTCGTGGCCGTGGCGACCGGTGTCGTCGTGGGCTGGATCGCCGCCATGACCCCCTGCCTGTTCGTTCCCCTCGGTCCCGCGCGACTGGCGGCGGCGCGGGCGCTCGCCGCCGTCGCAAAGCTGGAACGTGCGCACGACGTCTCCGCGATCGCGGCCGCCCGCAAGGCCATCGACAACGCGCGAGACGTGATCGCGCACAGCGGCCGGGGCCGGGACGGTCACTCCCACCAGTTGTTCGCGCTCCTCGCCGAGGCGGACACAGTGGTCGACCGGTGGGCGCACGAGCGTGACCACGACACCCTGCGTGTGCTCGTCGACCACGAGTCGGAGCTTCGTAAGGTGAAGCGCCGCAGCGACCTTCCGTCTTTCGCTGCGGAGGCCGCGGCGCTGCCGAAGCCGGTCGGCTTCCTCGCGGAAGGTGTCCGGGGGCTGCGGTCGCGTGAGGGGATCGTCAATGCCGCCCGCATCGCCGCCGCTGCCGCGCTGGCCGGATGGATCTGTGTGGCAGTGGGATTGGAACATCCGCTGTGGGCGTCGATGGGTGCGATGGCCGCGATGCAGGGGTTCAACTTCAGTCAGACGGTGCAGCGGGGAATTCAACGTCTCGTCGGCAACGTGGCGGGCGCCGTCCTCGCCGCCGGGCTGATCGCCGCGGCGATGGGGTACTGGCAGACCGTCGTGGTGATCGTGGTGCTGCAGACCGTGACCGAACTGGTGGTCATCAAGAACTACGCGTTCGCGTCCGTCGCCATCACTCCCATGGCGTTGCTGCTGACGGGTCTCGGCTCGGCGGTGGCGCCGGACATCGCGGTGAGCCGCGTCGTCGACACGCTCGTCGGTGTGGTGGTCGGTGTGATCGTCTCGGCCGTCGCGATCAGCCGGACGGACCACCATCACGTGGCCTGAGGGCGCTCAGATTCCGGTCGCGGAAACGTAACCGGCGAATCCGATCGCGCACGCGCCCGCGCAGAGGAGGAGGGTCCCGCACGCCACCGGCCACGCGAGCGTGCGGCGCGCGATGCGGGCGATCGTGACCGCGCCGCCCATCACGGTCACCAGTGCCGCGACCGCGAGTGCGACGCACACCGCGATCCACGCGTTCTCGGCGCTGCAGGATTCGGGCGGGCAGTAGTCCGGGAACAGCAGCCAGAAGAACGCCGCGACCGCGGAGATGCTGGCGACCGCGACCGCGACGACGATCGCTGCCGCCGACACCGCCACGTCCCAGCCGTTCAGTGACGGGCGCTGTTCGTCACCGGTGCGTGGATGATTCCATGGTTGTGGCAGAGGCCCCCCTTGCTGCATGTTCGTCACAGTACATCCGCGGCCGGGGGGATCGGCGGCGGCAGCGGTGACCCGTCCGGGCGCAACCCCGCGAGGAACACCGTGATCAGCCGCGGAACGAGATTGGCCGTCGTGTCCTCGAACATCAGCACGTGCGGCCGGGTGAGCATCGCGATCCCCATGATGATCTCGAGCGGCACGACGTCCTCGCGGATGAGCCCGAACTCCTGGAGCCGGTGAATGAGCTCGGTGACCGAYGCCTTCGTCTGCTCCCGCGTGTCGCGCACGTCGGGCGGTAGTTCGTCGAGGCTGTTGACCAGCGCGGGCACCAACGCTCCCATCCGCAGATCGACCACCGCGTCGACGAATCGTCGCCATGCCGCCTCGGGTTCGTCGGCGCACTCGTCCAGCGCCCGGGCTGCGAGTTCGCGGACCTCGGTGAGCGTCGTGCGGGCGACGGCGTGGGCGAGGTCGTCCCGGCTCGGAAAATTCCGGTAGAGGGTGGCGATTCCGACGCCGGCGTGCGCGGCGATGGCGTCGAGCGGCGCGTCGTGCCCGCGGTCGGCGAACACCGCCCGGGCTGCCTTGATCAGGGTGTTGCGGCGTTCCATCGCGTCGGCTCGCATCGGGGGCACCTCTCTCGTTTGACAACCCAGCATAACCGGAGGAATATTCTCCACAAGTAATGGAGGAATTTCCTCCACTTAGTTGAAGGGGAGTCCGATGAGCGTTGCGGATACCGGGACACTCGACCCGCGCATCGAACCCGCCGGGCAGGCGAGCAACGGCCCGTCCGATCCGGTGAAAATGATCGCCGTCGTGCTGGGACTCACCGCCGTGATCGCCGTGATGCTGCTGGCGTTCGCGCTGCCCGCCGTCCACAGCGGCCCGCACGACCTGCGGCTGGGCGTCGCCGGGCCCGACGCGGCCGTCACCCGGATCGATGCCGCACTCGACGCGGGCCGCCCGGGGGTCTTCGCCACCGAGCGGTTCGCGGACGCCGAGGCGGTCCGGACGGCGATCGAGCACCGGGAGGTGGTCGGCGGAATCGTCGCGACACCGGAGGGCATGAAGGTCCTGTCCGCCGGCGCAGGCGGGGCGCCCATCGCGCAGACGATGAACGGTCTCGCGGCGGGCATGAGCGCGACTGCGGGACAGCCTGTTCCGGTCGAGGACGTCGTTCCGTTGACGGCTGACGACCCTGCCGGGGCCGGCCTCGGCGGCATGGCGCTTCCGCTGGTCTTCGGCGGCATGATCCCCGCGATCGTGCTGGTGCGACTGTTTCCGCACAGCGTCACGAGCAGGGTGGCGGGGGCGGTGCTCTTCGCCGTGAGCGCCGGACTGGCGCTGACCGCAATTCTGCAGTTCGGTCTCGGAAGCGTCGACGGCGACTACTGGACGACGTCCGGTGCCGTCATCGTCGGGATCGCCGCCATTTCCCTGACCGTCCTCGGACTCGATTCCGTTCTGGGCATCGCGGGGTTCGCGCTCGGAGCGGTGACGATGATGTTCCTCGCCAACCCGCTGTCGGGACTGGCGACCTCCCCGGCGTGGCTGCCCTCGGGGTGGGGCGCGTTCGGTCAGCTCCTGCCGCCCGGAGCGGCGGGAACCGTGGTGCGGTCGACGGCGTTCTTCGACGGACACGGAGCCGGCGCGGGCCTGCTCGTGCTGACCTGCTGGATCCTGTTCGGGCTCGGCCTGTGCCTGGTATCCGGACTGCGTGAGCGGCGCGCCCCGCAAGAGCCGGCCGTCGCCTGACCCTGTGGTTTGATGGCGGCATGGGGGAACGACGGATCGTCCGCCGACTGGTCGGCATCGGAGCGGGCCTCGGCGCGCTCGCGGTCCTCGTCGTCGCGGCCTCGACGGTGTGGATCTCGCGCGAGGCCGAGGGGCACGTCTACGATGTCGAGGGCGCACCCGAAGCCCCGGTGGTCATCGTTCTCGGTGCGCAGGTACGCGACGGCAAACCCCGGGAGTATCTGGCCGGGCGCCTCGACGTCGCCGTCCGCCTCGTGCAGGACGGGCGGGCGCGGGCGGTGCTCGTCTCGGGCGACGGCGCGGGCAGGTCCGGCGACGAGATCGCGGCGATGACGGAATACCTGGTCGAGAAGGGCATCGACCGCAGCCGGATCGTCGGCGACCGGTACGGGCTCGACACCTACGACACGTGCGCTCGGGCCGTCCAGACATACGGAGTGACCAAGGCGCTGATCGTCACTCAGGGTTTCCACGTGCCCCGCGCGGTCGCGCTGTGCCGCGGCGCCGGGATCGATGTCGCCGGCGTCAACGCCGGGTGCGAATGCCGCCCGATCACGATGGCCAGGAACACCGTGCGCGAATCGCTGGCCCGGCCCAAGGCCGTCCTCGACCTGCTGTCCCGGCGCGATCCGGTGGTGGTCTCCGAACCCGAGGACTCGCTCGGCAAGGCCCTCGCCGCCGGGGACTGACCTCGAACCGCCGCGGTGCGGTAGTCGCGTCGGTAGGCTTCGACGCGTCGACGATCGGGAGGCTCACGATGGTTGCGGGTGCACGACCGGATCCCGGTCCGCGCGAGGTCCGGAAGTGGCGTCGCTACCTCGCCGACGAACGTGCCGAGGCGGCCGTCTACCGCGATCTCGCGAAACGCCGCACCGGTGAGGAACGCGAGATTCTGCTGGCGCTCGCCGACGCCGAGGGACGGCACGAGGCGCACTGGCGTGCACTGCTCGGCGAGCACGTCGGCAAACCCGTTCGCGGTGACGTCCGCACGCGCATCCTCGGAGTGCTGGCCCGGCGGTTCGGATCGGTGTTCGTGCTCGCCCTCGCGCAACGCGCGGAGACCCGGTCGCCATACCTGACCGACGTCGACGCCACCGTCGCCATGGGCGCGGACGAGCGCATCCACGAAGAAGTGGTGCGGGCGCTGGCGGCCCGTGGGCGAAATCGTCTGTCCGGCACGTTTCGTGCTGCCGTGTTCGGTGCCAACGACGGCCTGGTCAGCAATCTCGCCCTGGTGCTCGGTATCAGCGGCAGCGGCGTCGACAATCACATCGTGCTGCTGACCGGGCTCGCCGGTCTGCTCGCGGGCGCGTTGTCGATGGGTGCGGGCGAGTACGTGTCCGTGCGGTCGCAGCGTGAACTGCTCGAGGCGTCGGCGCCGGGGGAGGGGGCTCGCGCGGCAGTGCCGCTCCTCGACGTCGACGCGAATGAACTCGCACTCGTGTACCGGGCGCGGGGCATGCCCGCCGAAGACGCCGAGAAACGCGCCGCCGACGTGTTGAAGAGAGCTGTTCAGCCCGAGGCTGTTTCGGGTTCGGAGGCCGTCGACCAGCACGAGGCCATCGGCACCGGACTCGGTGCGGCGGCGGCGAGTTTCTGCTTCTTCGCGTCCGGTGCGGTGATCCCCGTGCTGCCGTATCTCTTCGGGATGGAAGGGACTGCCGCGCTCGTGGTCGCCGCCGCGCTCGTCGGCGTCGCGCTGCTCGGAACCGGCCTGGTGGTGGGGTTGCTGTCGGGTGGACCCCCGGTCAAACGGGCGCTACGCCAGCTGGCAATCGGGTACGGCGCAGCCGCCGCCACCTACGTGCTGGGCATGCTGTTCGGAACCGGCGCCTGAGAACGTCATCATCACCACGGGTGTGGAATCCGCTCAGGCGGGTGCGGTCGCCACGGCGTCGAGGAGCCCCGGGAAGCGGGCGTCGATGTCGGATCTGCGCAGCTGTGCCATCCGGGAATTGCCGCGGTCGACCTGCTTGATCAGCCCCGCCTCGCGCAGGACCTTGAAGTGGTGGCTGCGGGTCGACTTGGACACGGGCAGCCCGAACGACGTGCAGTGACGTTCCGCGCCTTCGGCCTCGACCAGGAGCTTCTGCACGACCTCCAGTCGCAGGGGGTCGGCGAGTGCGGCGAGCACGGAGACCAGTTCGATCTCGTCGACTGCGGGATGTCCCTCGGCGTCGGGCACTGCGCACCTCCAGGTTCGGGTCTTCGACCACCAGAGTGAAGGTTCGCCTTGCGTCGAACCTCACTCTGGTGCATGGTTCGTATTGTATCGAACCTCTGGTGCACGGGGGGCAACGCACACTTCAGGAAGGATCGACATGACCTCGGAGCTGACCACGTCGGACGCCACGACGCCGACGTCACCACCCGACACGACACCGGCCGACCCGCGACGCGGAAATCTCACCCTCGCCGCGGTCCTCCTGGCTGTGCTCATCGTCCCGATGTCGATCTCCGGGACCGCGGTGGCGCTGCCCGCGATCTCCGCAGACATCGGCGGCGGCGCATCGGGCCAGCAGTGGGTGGTGAACGCGTTCAACCTGGCGTTCGCCTGCTTCACCCTGGTCTGGGGGTCGCTGTCGGACCGCTTCGGCCGGGGCCGCCTGTTCGCCGCCGGGGCCGCCACATTCGCGGCCGGGAGCATCGCCAGTGCGCTGGCCCCGAACATCGTGGTCCTCGACGTCGCCCGCGGCGTCGCCGGTCTCGGTGGCGCCGCCATCTTCTCGTGCGGCGCGGCGATCCTGTCGTCCGCGTTCGACGGGCCCGCCCGTTTGCGCGCGTTCGCCCTGTTCGGGACGACCGCCGGCATCGGTGTGGCGCTCGGACCGACACTGTCCGGGCTTCTCGTCGACACGGCGGGCTGGCGGCCCATCTTCGTGATCCAGGCCGCCGTGCTGCTCGTGGTGCTGACTGCGACCCCGGTGATCGGCCTGGACCGGCCGGCCGGCGACGCCCCCGCGACGTTCGATCTCCTCGGCACCGTCCTCCTGGTCCTGGGTCTGCTCGCCGCGATGGTGGGCATCGTCCAGGGCGGGCCCTGGGGCTGGGGCAGCCCGGAAGTCGTGGCGTCGTTCGTACTCGCCGTCGCGCTGCTTACCGGGTTCGCCCGCGTAGAATCGCGAGGCCCGGCCCCGCTGCTGGATCTCGAATTGCTCACCCACCCGCGGTTCATGGCACTGTGCCTCGTTCCGGTGGCAGCGTCGTTCGGCTTCGTCACGCTGCTCACCTACTTCCCGACCTTCCTCCAGTACGTGGCCGGACAGTCTTCGGCGAAGGCGGGCCTCGTGACCGTGCTCCTCACGATTCCGGTCGTGGTGGGCCCGCTCGCGGCGGGCCGCGCCGTCGGCGCCGGGGTGAACCCGCTCGTCGTGATCTGGATCAGCCTGGGAGCGTTGATCGCCGGCGACCTGGGGCTGCTGCTGGCGGGCCCCGACACGGTGGTCGCGGTCATCGCGGTGCCGCTGCTGCTCGCGGGATCCGGCATGGGACTGTCCGCCGGTCTCGTCGACGGTCAGGCACTCGCACTCGTCCCCGAGGAAAAGGCGGGTATGGCTGCGGGGGTGGTGAACACGATGCGGCTGGGCAGCGAGGCCCTCGCGGTGGCCGTGTACGCGGCGCTGCTCACCGGCCTCGCCACCCGCCGCGTCGACGAAGGGCTGACCGCGGTCGACGCCTACGACAGCGCGTTCCACACGACGCTCGTCGTGCTGGCCGTCGTCGTCGCCGGGTTGTCGGGTCTCATCGTGGTGCTGCTGCGACCCGGGGCGAGCGCGATCAGATCGCGGAGCCGCCGTTCGGGCTGATGGCCTGCCCGACGAGGTAGTGCTCGTCGCTCGCGAGATGCAGCACCGTGGAGGCGTATTCGTCGACCGACCCGAAGCGCCCCGCCGGGCAACTCTGCCAGAGCCGGTTGCGGCCGGTCTCGCCGATCTGCTCGAGGTAGCCGTTGAAGGCGGGCGTCGCGACGCCGCCGGGCGCCATCGCGTTGACGAAGATGTTCGCGCCTGCCACCTCCAACGCCACGGAGCGGGTGAACGCGACCACCGCGCCCTTGGTGGCGCTGTAGTGCGGACTGTGCGCACTGCGCGCCGAGATGCCTGCGATCGACGCGATGTTGACGATGCGCCCGTACCGCTGCGGTTCCATCAGTCGCAGCGCCTCACGGGTGCAGTAGAACACGCCGTGCACGTTGACGTCCCAGTACCGCAACCATTCTTCGTCGGTGATCTCGCTGGTGAACCGGAGCGAGTCGCGTTCCACCGGGGTCTGCAGGTAGGCGTAGAGCGTGTTGCGACGCTCGGTGTCGATCGGCCGGTTGGGCGTCAGCGCGGCATTGTTGACGAGCGCGTGCACGGTGCCGAACTGCTCGACCGCGGCCGCGAACAGGTCGTGGACCTCCGCACTCGACGACACGTCGCAGCGCACGGCGAGGCAGGTGCCACCGGCTTCCTCGATCTCGCGACGGGCCTCGTCCAACGATGCGTCGCTGACATCGCAGATGACGACCTTCGCGCCCTCGTGGGCCAGGGTGACGGCGATCGCCTTGCCCAGGCCCGGTCCGGCGCCGGTCACCACGGCCACTTTGTCCTTCATCCGCATGTTCTTCTCCTCGTGGGTCAGGAGCGCGAGAACGTCTCGCGCAGCTCTCGTTTCAGTACCTTGTGACTCGGTCCCGTCGGCAGCACGTCCACGACGTGCACCTGTCGCGGGTACTTGTGCATCGCGAGACGGGATCTGCTCCATTCGATCAACGTCGTCGGATCGATTCCGGCGGTCGGATCCGCCGGGACGACCACCGCGCAGACCTCTTCGCCGCGGGTGGCGTCGGGCAGGCCGATCACCGCGACCTGCGACACGGCGGGATGTGCCGAGAGAACATCCTCGACCTCGCGGGGGTAGACGTTGAATCCGCCGCGGATGATCACGTCCTTCTTGCGGTCGACGACGGTGACGAAGCCCTCGGCGTCCTTCGTCCCGAGATCGCCGGTGCGGAACCAGCCGTCGACGACGGCCTCGGCGGTCGCGTCCGGGCGGTTCAGGTATCCGGCGAAGATGTTGTGCCCGCGGATGACGATTTCCCCGACCTCGCCGTCGGGAAGCAGTTCGACGGTGAGTTCCCGTTCGGGGTCGGCGATCTCGACGTCCACACCCCACACCGGCCTGCCGACTGTTCCCGGCCGGGTGCCGAACGCGGCCTGGTTCGCGCACGCCACCGGCGCCGTCTCCGACAGACCGTACCCCTCGTACACGGTCGTCGCGAACGTGGCGGCGAACTCGTCGAGCACGTTCACGGGCAGCGACGCGCCACCCGAGATGCAGGTGCGCAGCGACGGGAGGGCGCAGTCCGCGGCCCGAGCGGCGTCGAGCAGTGCGATGTACATCGTCGGCACCCCGTGGAAGACGTCGACGCCTTTCCGGACCATCATCTCGATCGCGGTGTCGCCGGAGAAGCGGGGCAGCAGGACGATCGTCGCCCCCATCCGAAAGGCGGCGTTCATGGTGGCCGTCTGGCCGAACGCGTGGAACAGCGGAAGGCAGCCGAGCACGATGTCCGACTTGCGGACGTCGTTCGCGTCGAGTGCCGACACCGTGGCGTTCAGGACCATGTTGAGGTGGGTGAGGACCGCGCCCTTCGGCGCGCCCGTCGTGCCGCTGGTGTAGAAGACGACGGCGGCATCCTCGGGCGATCGAGACTCGTAACCGACTGTGGCCGTGCCTCCTTCGGAGAGCGCACCACCCGCCGCGACCGCCACGCCGGCCTCGTCGGCGGCGAGGATGGCCACCTCGGTGGTCGGGCCGTGGCAGACGATCAGCTTCGCTTCGCTGTCGCGCAGCACGTACGCCACCTCGGTGGCGGTGAGGAGGAGGTGGACGGGGACGACCACCGCTCCCGCAGCGAGGATTCCGAAGTACACGACCGGGAACTCGGCGACGTTGCCGATCATCAGCGCGACCCGGTCACCCGGCCGCACCCCCTGCTCGTGCAGGGCGGCGGCCACCCGGCGGGCACGGTCCCACAGGTCCCGGTACGTCAGCCGGGTATCGCCGTCGACGACGGCTACGTCGTGCGGGTACTTCCGGGCGGACTCGGCGACGATCGCCGCCAGCGAGAGAGTGGCATGGGGCGCCGAGACAGGCATGGAAATCGGACCTTTCACAGTTCGGAAGGGGCGGCGGAGCGGTGCTCCTGCAGGACGGTGACAGGGATTCCCTTCACCATGACGACGGCGGCGACCATCAGCAGGGCCGCGATGACGAGCAGGGCGTCGTAGAGGTTCCCCGTCGCCGTGGTGATCTGCCCGATGACGTTGGGGGTGACGAAAGCGGCCACACCGCCGATGCTGCTGATGAGCGCGATCCCGCCGGCCGCGGTGGCCGCGGACAGGTACGACGGCGGCACCGTCCAGAACACCGGCAGGGTGCCGAAGCACATCATGGCGGCCACCGTGAGGAGAGCCATCGACCACAGGACACTCGTCTGGGTCAGTGGCAGGGCCGCGAAGCAGAATCCGGCGACCACCAGGGGCACCGCGACGTGGAACCGGCGTTCCAGGCGGCGGTCGGAACTCCGGCCGTTGACGATCATTCCGATCACGGCACCCGCGGCGGGCAGCGTGCTCAGGGTGCCGATCGTCGTGAGGTCGGTGACACCGAGCCCCTCGAGGATGGTGGGAGTCCAGTACGAGAACACGCTGAACCCCGCGTACATGGCGAAGAACACGAAGCCCGCGATGTACACCCGTCGGTCCCTCAGGAGCCGGCGCAGAACGCTACCGGCTGGCTCGCCGGCGTGCCGGGCGGTGTTCTCGGTAACGAGTTCGCTTGCCGTGACGTCTCGTTCACGCGGGGTGAGCCATTTGGCGTCGGCGGGCCCGTCGGGCAGGAGGAACCAGGCGAGGACGCCGAGCAGGACAGCCGGGATGCCCTCGTAGACGAACAGCACCTGCCAGCCGTGCAGGCCGTGCGCACCGTCGAACGTGTTCATGATCCAGGTGGCGAGGGGTCCGCTGAGGATCCCGGCGGCGGGGACGGCGAGGACGAACATCGACGTGATCCGGCCCCGTCGCGCTGCCGGGAACCAATACGTCAGGTACAGGATGATGCAGGGGAAGAAGCCGGCCTCGGCCGCACCGAGCAGGAATCGGAGAATGTACAGCTGGGTGGGGGCGGTGACGAAACCGGTGGCCACCGTGATCAGGCCCCACAGGATCATGATGCGCATGACGGTCGCCCGGGCGCCGATGCGCTGCATGTAGAGGTTGCTCGGCACCTCGAACAGGACGTATCCGACGAAGAACAGCGACGCGCCCAGTCCGTAGGTGGCGGTGCTGAGCCCGAGGTCGTCCATCATGCGGAGTTTGGCGAACGAGATATTCACCCTGTCGATCGAATTGACGATGTAGGCGACGAAGAGGAAGGGCAGGAGGCGGAATGCGATCTTGCGGTACAGCCGGTCGAGTTCGGCCTTCGTCGCCGGTGGGCCGTCACCCCTGCCCGGGGCGCACGACTCCGTGCTCGCGGCGGCACCGCCGCGGGTTCGTGTGATTCTCATGGTGTCTCTTTCACTGGCACGGAATCGTGCGCGTCGGGAGGGGACGGCGGTGGGCGTGTCAGACGCCGACGGCCTGGTTGCGCAGTTCCTGCTCCAGGATCGGCAGGGCGAATTCGTAGGACTCCTGGCCCTGCTCGGCGACGATCCGCAGGACCTCGTCGATTTGTGCGCGGTCGGCGCCGAGCGCGAGCGCGGTCGCGATGTGCCTGCGTGTGCCCGGGGAGTACATGTGGGTCAGCGCGGCATCGCCGGCGATGCAGAGCAATTCGATCCACAGTGGGGGAAGGATGTTGTCGCGCCAGATGCCGGCGCCCATCGCGAGGAACTTCTCGAGCCAGACCCGGTCCCAGTTGTAGAGGGTTTCCCACAGCGGATTGAACTGGTTCTGTGCCCGCAGCCCGTCGCAGACGGGTGTCGGGTGCGTCGATTCCGGGGGAGCCGACTGGCGACCGGCGTGGACGAGTTCCTGGGCCAGGATCGGCACACCGGTTGCGCAGGAGTGGATCCCGATCACCGCCGACAGCTTGATCACCTCGAGCAGTTCCTCGCGGGTGGCGCCGAGTTCGATCGCGGTCTTGATGTGCCTGCGGACGCCGGGCGCGTACAGGTGCGTGGCCGACACGTCGATCTTCAGTCGGACGAAGGCGGCAAGCTTCGGGTCGAGCGTGGAATGATCCATTGCTGCCTACCGATTCAGGCGACGCCGGGGACGGTGAAGCCCCGCTGGCCGACGCGCCGGTTCGGGGCCATGCCCAGCTTCGCGATCGTCTCGTCGGTGCTGCCGTAGGTCTCGCCGATCTTGTAGATCCTGCGGGCCTCCGTGCCGTCGGCGATGTCACGACCGAGTTCGCGGGCGAGGCGCACGGTCTGCTCGATCTGCTCCACCGACGTGATGCGTTCGCCCTTGCGGCCCCACAGGTTGTCCTCGATGCCGACCCGGACGTGCAGCCCCATCGCGATGGCCATCGCGTTCATCGGCAGCACCGCACGCATCGCGCTCTCCACCGTGAGCACGGCTCCGTCGGGGGTGCGGCGGACGAACTCCATGAGGTCGGCCGGGTTGAACCCGGCCGCGCCGCCGCCGATCGCCACGTAGTTGAGGATCAGCGGGCCCTGGTACAGACCCTTCCGGATGAGCCGTTCCACCGACTCGAGCTGGTGGACGTGGCCGAGCATGAAGTGGGGCTGGATCCCCGACTTGGCCAGCCGTTCGAGGTGTTCGATGTAGAAGGAGGGGCGCGCGTCCGACACCATCTCGGTGTACGCCTGGACGTACTGAGGGTTCTCCAGGATCGTGCCCTGGACGTCGTCCTCGGTGAGCAGTTCGACGATGTTCATCTGGCTGGTGTTGACGGCGACGGTCACCTGGTCGGGCGCCGGGTCCAGCTCGGCCAGCATGTGGCGGGTGTCGTAGTCGAGCCACGTGGCGGCCTGGCCCTCGTTCTCGGGTGCGAAGGAGATTGATCCGCCCACCTGGAGGACCATCTCCGGGACCGCCTCGCGGAGCAGGCCCAGCATCTCGTTGAACTTGGACAGCTTCTTGGAGCCCTTGCCGTCTTCCTCGCGGACGTGGACGTGCAGCACGGAGGCGCCGGCATTGAAACAGTCGACGGCCTTCTGGATCTGGGCGTCCATGGTGACCGCGATGTCGTCGGAGTCGGTCGGCAGCCACTGCGGACCGTACGGCGCGACCTGGATGACCAGCTTCTCCTGGTTTTCGGGGTACAGGCTGTCGTYGAGAAAGTGCATGTTCATCCCTCGGGTTCAGGGGCAGATCTCCTGCTCGTCTGCCCTGTCGA
Source organism: Rhodococcus sp. P4_B6 (assembly GCF_056402215.1). NCBI lineage: Bacteria > Bacillati > Actinomycetota > Actinomycetes > Mycobacteriales > Nocardiaceae > Rhodococcus > Rhodococcus sp. P4_B6. The sequence goes on from NZ_JBFUHV010000018.1 coordinate 36,071, forward strand.
GAACTCAAGGTAATGCGCATCACACCTGACTATTTATCTCTACGTAACTACTATTTACCTATGCGTTGCAGCTGGCGAACGGGCAGTCATGGCCGGTGAGAACACGGGCCTGCGGGCCCGGTCGATTCCCGTGGGCGCGCTCGCCAACCTGCCGAAGGTGATGGGCAGTTTCGGCGCGGACGCGTGGCCCCTGCTCGAGTCGTACGGCGTCACCGCGGAACTCCTGACCGGGCAACCCCTGCGGTCGCTGCCGATCGAGACACACGGCCGGATCCTGCACGCCGCGGCGATCGAGACGGGCTGTGACCACCTCGGGCTGCTGCTGGGGCAGTTCGCGTCGCTCGAGAACACCGGGCCGCTGCGATTCCTCGTCACGAATGCCGACACTGTCGGGCAGGCCCTCGACGCGGTGGCCCGGTTCAGCCCCATCTGGTACCGGGGGATCACCGTGGCGCTGACCGTCGAGCGCGGCTACGCCGGCCTGTCGCTCACTCTCGACGGCCTGTTCCCGGGGCGCGAGCAATTGCTGACGGCGTATCTCGCGGCCTACGTGAAGATCCTCGAAATCCTTCTCGCACGGCCGTGGCGGCCGACGTTGGTCCGCATCTCGTACCGTGAGCCGGCGTCGTCCGACGTCTACCGCCGATTCTTCGGTGCACCAATCCATTTCGACGAACCGCGGCACGAGGTGCTGTTTCCGGAAGAAGTGCTGCAGCAGCCGGTCTCGGGAACCGATCCCACCCTGCAGCGCTTCTTCCACGGGCATCTGCAGCAGTTGCAGACCGGGACGGGGAAGGACGTTGTGGGCCAGGTTCGCCGGGCCGTCGAGGAATCGCTGCACGCCGGAGACTGCAGCGTCGACCAGGTGGCGCAGCTGTTCTCCGTCCACCGCATCACCCTGTATCGGCACCTCGCCCGCGCGGGAACGACGTTCGAGGCGGTGGTCGATCAGACCCGCCGCGACCTCGCGGAACAGTTCCTGTCCCAGACGGACCTGCCGCTCGTCGAAGTGAGCCGGCTGCTCGGGTACCGGAACCAGAGTGCGTTCAGCCGCGCGTTCCGGCGTTGGCACGACATCCCGCCGCTGCAATGGCGCCGCGGTCGTCGGGACGACGGGTCACCCGCGGGCGGGCAGTGATGTCGGACACCGGAGGAGAACTCCCGAAGCCTCTGAACCGCAGTGGCTTCGGGCGGATCGCGGCGCGGTGAACGTGCGCCCGGGGATGGAGTCACAGCGGTTTTCCGGATCGGGACGCAAATGTTACCGCCAGGTATGGCGTGTGGTAACCGGCGAGCGTAGAAGGGCGATGTTATGTTCCCCTCGCCGGGTGTGGCCGGAGTTGACGGAGGGGTCGGGGAATGTCGAAGAGGTGGGTCGCGTCGGTCGCGGCTGTGGCGATCGGTTCAGGCATGATCGCCTACTCCAACCAGAACGCCGCCGTCGCGGAACCCGAGCGGGTATCCAACGGTCTTCCGGGCAGCGGACCCTGCGCGAGCGAGGTGTCGAACGAGACGCACTCGCTCATCCCGGACAAGCTCGAGATCCCGATCCCGTACCCGAAGATCACGACGGTGCCCTATCCCGCCCCGGTCACGGACCCCGTCCGCGTCTCGCAGGCGTTGCCCGCCGACACGTGCACCGATCCGTGCCCCGATCTCACCGACGAGACCGACCATGCCCCGGGAAACCTGTCGAGCGAGCTGAACATCCCGGACGTCAGCGTGAAGTTCACGCCCTTCCACTTCGGCATTCCCGTGCCGGGCGCCGACATCCAATTGCCCCCGCCGCCGCCCCTCGTCCACCCCGCGACCGAGGAGGCACCGCGCCGCGCGGCCCCGGCCACCCCGAAGATCGGCGACGTGACCCGCGTGGCGAAGGTGACCGGCGCCGGCTCGGTCAGCCGCACCGACAAGCGCTACCAGGTCAACGGCACCGACCTCGGCATCATCTGGGAGAGCGCCCCCGACCAGGTCGCCGTCGCGTTCGGTGACACCGTCGGCAAGGGATTCCAGCCGCCCGGCGGCCAGGGCGACGACTGGCGCAGCAACGTCCTCGGTTTCAGCTCCGACCGCAACCTGTCCGATGGCATGAGCCTCGACAGCATGGTCCAGGACAGCCGGTGCCACGCGGCGGAACTGCTCGACAGCCGCAAACTCGACAACATCGAGATCACCACCATCCCGACGTCCGGTTTCGCCGTCGGGAACCGGCAGTACATGAGCTACATGTCGATCCGCACCTGGAACAGCATCCCCGCCACGTGGTGGACGAACTACGGCGGCATCGCTTACTCCGACGACGGCGGATCGACGTGGACCAAGGACCCGTACGCGAAGTGGGACAACATCTTCGGGGTCACCAAGTTCCAGGTCGCGTCGATGGTCCCCGCCGGCGACTTCGTGTACATGTTCGGCACCCCCAACACGAGGCTCGGCGCCATCGGTCTGGCGCGCGTCCCGGCCGCCGACGTGCTCAACACGTCCGCGTACCAGTACTGGCAGAACGGTAATTGGACGCCGGTCGGTGGCTACACGGAGGCGACGCCGATCGTGGACGCCCCCGCCGCCGAACTGTCCGTGCGCTACGAGGAAGCCACCGGCAAGTGGCAGATGACCTACCTCGACACGTCCAAGGCGGCCATCGTGCTCCGTGAGTCCGACTCGCCGCAGGGCGCCTGGTCCGGCGGGGCGCCGATGGTCAGCGCCGCCGAATACCCGGAACTGTACGGCGGCTTCATCCACCCGTGGTCCAGCGGCGACGAACTGTACTTCACGATGTCGACGTGGTCGGACTACAACGTGTTCCTGATGAAGGCGGATCTAGGCGCGTAGCACCCGTGCGCCTTTTTGGTAGCTCCCGCAACCAGAAAGGCGCACGGGCGGCGGAGCCGCCTACAGCAGGCCGTGCCGGGGCGGGACGGTGCCCGACAGCGTCCACCGGCCGATGTGCTGGATCTTCCACCGCGTGGGGTCGTGCAGTGTGTGGGTGCGGGCGTCGCGCCAGTACCGCGACAGGTTGGACGTGTCCGACACACTGCGGGTGCCGCCCAGGTCGAACAGCACGCTCGACGCCTCGAGGGACGCGCGTGCGGCAGCGACCTTGGCCGCGGCGGCGTCGATCGACGCGACGGCGGCGGTCTGCTCGGTCAAATTGCGCCGCGCCGCGTCGATGCTGCGGGCACCCTCCCGGAGCAGTGCCGTCGCGGACCGGACGCCGACCGCGGCCTCTCCGGCCAGTTGGATCAGCAGGGGATCGTCGACGGCGTCGGTGACGCCCGCCTCGAAGTAGGGCCTCGCCCGGCGGGCGGCGCGCACGCCCTCGTTCAACGCGGCCGCGGCGATCCCGGCGTCGATGGCGGCGTGCAGGATCTGCGCCTGCGAGCCGTAGGTGGTCGGTGCGTCGAAGATGGGGGAGAACGGCACGACGTGGAACGCGGGCACCCGGACGGCGTCGAGGGTGACGGTTCCGCTCGCGGTGGTCTTCTGCCCCATGCCGTCCCAGTCGTCGACGATCGACAGTCCGGCGGCGGTCCGCGGCAGGTAGGCGACGGCCTTGGCGGGTTTCCCCGCCGGCGTCGTCTTCCCGGGGACCGTGGCCCGCACCGCGATCCAGTCGGCGAACAGCGCGCCCGTGCTGTAGTACTTGCGACCGTCGACGACGAAGTCCCCGTCCTGTTCGGTGAGGGTCGTGGCGTCGACGTCGATGGTCTTCGTTCCGCGCTCGCTCTGGGCGTTGGCGAACTGGCGCCCCGCAAGCACCTCGGAGTAGAAGAACTCCTGCTGCGCCGGTGTGCCCTGATGCCGCAGCACCTCGAGGAACGTGTAGTGGCTGTGCGGGATCTGGGCGATGCTCGGATCGCCCTCGGCGAGAAGCCGGAACACCTCGGCGAGGGTTTCGGTCCGCGCGTCGATGCCGCCGTGCTCGCGGGGAACGCCGAGCGCGAGCAGTCCGGACGCGGCGAGCGCCCGCACCTGTTCGTGCGGCAGCTGTCGCCCGGAATCGCGCGCTGCCGCCTCCTCGGCGAAGTGTGCGGCGAGATCGGCGGCGACGGTGAGGGCTTCGGCCTCGTCGCTGATGCGGTGGGCGTTCTGGACGGCGGTCATGGTTCTCCGTGGCTCGGTGGTGCGGACGCGCCGAATCCGGCCACCGTCGACGGGTGGCCGGACTCGGGGTTCGGAATCGTTATGTGTACCAGGTGGGTTCGGGAAGTTCGCCGGTCAGCAGGTGGCCGCCCACCTCGCGCCGCTTGTACGCGACGGGATCGTGCAGGGTGTGCGTCCGCACGTTCCGCCAGAAGATGTCGAGACCCACCGTGTTGGACGTGGCACGCGCACCGGTCAGTTCGAACACCTTGGTGCCGATCTCGAGGGCGACGTCGGCGGCGCGGATCTTGGCGGCGGCGATACGGACGGCGAGATCCCCGCGCGCCTGTTCGGTGAGGTTCTCCCGCGCGTCGTGCAGTACCGCGTTCGCCTCGCGGTTCACCTGATCGACGAACGCCTCCGCCGCCCACAGCTTCGACTGCAGGTCGCCGTAGCCCTCGCGCAGGTACCACTCGTCGGTCGCCAGTTCCTTGTCGTCGCCGCCGTACGGCCACGGACGGGTCCGGGTCCGGGTGTAGTCGGCCGCGGTGTCGAGTGCGCCGCGGGCGATGCCGACATAGAAGTTGGCGAACACAATCTCGAGCGCGGGGAAGTTCAGCGTGTTGTAGACGAGGGGCTGGAACTCCTTGTCCACGAACCCGGCCGCCCCGGACCAGTCCACCTCGACGTCGTTGATCTCGACCGTGCCGGAGTCGGTGAGGCGTTGCCCGAGATTGTCCCAGTCACCCCGGAACACGATGCCGTCCTGCGCCGTCGGCACGATCGCGAACACGTGTGTGGCCGTGCCCTCGATGATGCCCTCGAGCACGGTGAGGTCGGTGGCGCGGCCGCCCGTCGAGAACGACTTCTCCCCGTTGTAGACGAGCGTATCCCCGCGGTCGACGATCGTGAGGTCGGTGTCGCGCGGGTTGACCGCCCCACCGAACAGGAAGCGGTTGCTCGTGTACAACTCCTCGACGGCCCCGATCTGCGGTGCGGTGCCCACGAGTCGCACGGCCCACGCCCACAGGTAGTGGTAGCCGAGCAACTGTCCGAGGGAGCCGTCGCCGCGCGCGATCTCGCGGACCACCTGGTAGGCGGTCTCCCACGGCTGTCCGGCGCCACCGAATTCGGTGGGCCCGAGCAGGGTGACGAGCCCGCTGTCCTTGAGGAGCCGGACTTCGTCGAACGGTGCACCGCCGGCGCGGTCGCGTTCGACGGCGTCGCGCGCGAGGATCGCGCTCACCTCACGCGCACGCGCGATCCAGCCGTCGGCGGTGGCCGGGGCGTCCGACCAGATCTTCTGTTCGGTGATGACGGTCATGCCTTGTCTCCCTCTGCGCTCGGTGCGGTGCCGATGGCCCACACGTAGACGGGTTCGGTTCCGTTGATCTCGTAGTCGCCGACCACCTTGGCCTTGAACACCACGGGGTTGTGGCTGGCGACGGTGCGTGCATTCCGCCAGAAGCGGTCGAGGTCCCAGTCGCGGCTGACCCCGGACGCGCCGAGTGCGTCGAAGATCGTGGCGGTGGCGGGGACGACGAGCGCGGTGGCGGAGATCTGGCCCTGGGCCGACGCGATCTCGGCGGCGATGTTGGCTGACTTCTCCTCGTCCGGGCTGCCGGTGAACGCGGCCTCGTACGCCCACTGGGCGGGTTCCGCCGCGTGCAGTGCGATCGCCTCGGCGGCATGCGCCGCGGCCGACACCTCGCCCACCACCTGCTGGATCTGCGCGTCCTGCGCATAGGTGGGGGCGTTGCCGTGGCTGAACGTGCGGGTGCGGGCCGCCACCCGGCGGGCGATCACGTCCGTCGCCGCCCGCGCGATGCCCGCGAGCGTGGCGAGGTGGAACAACTGGTAGAACGCGGTCTGATACTTGAACCGGGTGGAGAAGTCGAAGATGTTCTCCGGCTGGACGATCGCGTTCTCGTACGTCGACGTGCCCGAACCGGTGGTCTGCTGGCCGAAACCGTTCCAGTCGTCGCTGTGCGTGACGGCAGGCTGACGCGCCTCGACCGCGGCGATCACGAACGCGCCGGTGTCGGTGCGCTGCGAGTACAGGTCGATCCAGTCGGCGAAGATCGAACCGGTGCTGTAGTACTTCGTCCCGTTCGCGAAGAAGTGGGCCTCACCGGGGACGGGGGACACCTTGGTGTTCGCCTCGCCGAGCGGAACGTCGCCGATCTCGGTCCACGCGTTGCCGACCAGCTGACCGTCCGCGAATCGCCGAAGCCACGTGTCGCGGTCGGGACCGTCGGCGGCGACGAGGCGGTCCTCGACGAACGCGAAATGTCCGCGCAGGGCCTGCGTGACGTTGGAATCCGCCGCGGACAGTTCGACGAGCAGCCGGAACAGCTGGGGGATGCTCGCGCCCGAYCCGCCGTGGGATGTCGGCACGCGCACCGCCCCGAAACCGGCCTTCTTCAGGGCGTCGATCTGCTCGTAGGGGAGGACGTGGTCGCGTTCGCGTTCCACCACACCTTCGGCGATGTCGGCGAAGAGGGGGCGGAACCGGGCGGCGAGCGTGCCGTAGTCGGTCTCGCTCGCGATGGGCTGTGCAGCTCTTCGTTCCTGTACGGCTGTCATGCCGTCGAACCTCACACGGTCCCGCGAGCCCGGTGAAGGGTTGGACGCGCGCTGATTGGAAGGGTGGGCGTCTGCCGGGCCGGCGGGTTCCATGCTGGGTATGTCAACCGAACACATCGCTGAGCAGATCAAGTTCGCCTACTGGGTGCCCAACGTCAGTGGCGGGCTGGTCACGTCCGACATCGAACAGCGCACCAGCTGGGACTACGAGTACAACAAGAAACTCGCCCAGACCGCCGAGAACAACGGGTTCGAGTACGCGCTCAGCCAGGTCCGGTACGAGGCCAGCTACGGGGCCGAATTCCAGCACGAGTCGACGAGCTTCAGCCTCGCGCTCCTGCTCGCCACCGAGCGACTGAAGGTGATCGCCGCAGTCCACCCCGGTCTGTGGCAGCCCGCCGTGCTGGCGAAATTGGGAGCCACCGCCGACCACCTGTCGAACGGCCGGTTCGCCGTCAACGTCGTGAGCGGCTGGTTCAAGGACGAGTTCACCCACCTCGGGGAGCCGTGGCTCGAGCACGACGAGCGGTACCGGCGCAGCGCCGAGTTCCTGCAGGTGCTCCGCAAGATCTGGACCGAGGACGACGTCGACTTCCGCGGCGACTTCTACCGCATCCACGACTTCACCCTGAAGCCGAAACCGCTGAACACGCCCGACCGCCCGAACCCCGAACTGTTCCAGGGCGGAAACTCCGCCGCCGCGAGACAGAACGCGGGCCGGTACTCCGACTGGTACTTCAGCAACGGCAAGGACTACGACGGCATCACCGAACAGATCGACGACGTACGACGGGTGGCGCGCGAACACGACCGGGAAGTGAAGTTCGGGCTCAACGGGTTCATCATCGCCCGCGACACCGAGAAGGAAGCCCGCGACACCCTCCGCGAAATCATCGAGAAGGCCAACAAACCGGCGGTCGAGGGCTTCCGGTCCGCCGTCCAGCAGGCGGGCGCGTCCACCGCCGACAAGTCGGGAATGTGGGCCGACTCCACGTTCGAGGATCTCGTCCAGTACAACGACGGCTTCCGCACACAGCTGATCGGCACGCCGGAGCAGGTCGCCGAGCGCATCGTCGAATACCGCCGTCGCGGAGTCGACCTCATCCTGGGCGGTTTCCTGCACTTCCAGGAGGAGATCGAATACTTCGGGGCCAACGTCCTGCCGCTGGTCCGCGAACTGGAGGCGTCCGAGAGGCTTGCGCCCGTGAGTGGTTAAGGAGTTCAGGGACTCGTTACGCACGCACGGGCGGCGGAGCAGCCTACAGCCGGCGGGCCAGCGCGCGACCTGCGGCCCGGCCGGAGAAGATGCAGCCACCGAGGAAGGTGCCCTCGAGTGCGCTGTACCCGTGGACGCCGCCACCACCGAATCCGGCGACCTCACCAGCGGCGTAGAGACCCTCGAACGGGGTGCCGTCGGGCCGGATCACCTGCGAGTCGAGGTTGGTCTCGAGGCCGCCGAGGGTCTTGCGGGTGAGCAGGTGCAGCCGGACCGCGATGAGGGGACCGTTCTTGGGGTCGAGCAACTCGTGCGGGCTCACGACGCGGGTGATCTTGTCGGCCAGCAGGTTCCGGGCGTTGCGGATCGCCATGACCTGGAAGTCCTTGGTGTAGGAGTTCTTCACCTCCCGGTCGCGGGCCACGATTTCGCGTTCGAGGTCCTCGTACTTCAGCGGTGCGTCGGGGGTGAGGGCGTTCATGCCGTCGACGAGGTCGCGGAGGTTGTCGCGGACGACGAAGTCGGCGCCGTGCTGCTTGAACGCCTCGACGGGGCCGGGGGCGCCCTTCTTGAGTCGTTCGGCGAGGAGTTTGAAATCGCGGCCGGTGATGTCGGGGTTCTGCTCGGACCCCGACAGCGCGAATTCCTTCTCGATGATCTTCTGGTCGAGGACGAACCAGGTGTGGTGGTGGCCGCTGTTCATGATGTGCTCGAGGGTGCCCATGGTGTCGAAACCGGGGAAGTTGGGGCTGGGCAGGCGGTTGCCGTTGCCGTCGAACCACATCGACGACGGGCCGGGGATGATGCGGATGCCGTGGTTGGGCCAGATCGGGTCCCAGTTCTGGATGCCCTCGGTGTAGTGCCACATGCGGTCGCGGTTGACGATGTTGCCGCCGGCGTTCTCGGTGATCTCGAGCATGCGGCCGTCGACGTGCGCGGGGACACCGGCGAGCATGTTCTCGGGGGCCTTGCCGAGTCGTGCGGGCCAATTCTTCTTGACCAGTTCGGGGTTCCCGCCGATGCCGCCGGACGTGACGACCACGGCCTGCGCGGAGAATTCGAACTCCCCGACCGCGGTTCGCGAACTCTTCACACCGCGTGCCTCGGTGGACGGTTCGAGGACGGTGCCGCGCACACCGGTGGCGGCGCCGTCGGTGACGACGATCTCGTCGACCTGGTGACGGTGCTTGAACGTGACGAGTCCCCGCTTCGACGCGGCGACGACGCGGGTGAGGAAGACCTCGACGACACCCGGGCCGGTACCCCAGGTGATGTGGAAACGCGGAACGGAATTGCCCTGCCCGAGAGCGGATCCGCGTCCGCGTTCGGCCCACCCGACGTTCGGCATCAGGCGCAGTCCGAGGTCGTGGAGGTACTGCCGCTTCTCGCCGGCCGCGAATTCGACGTACGCCTGCGCCCACAGCCGCGGCCACTGGTCTTCGCGCTCGCGGTCGAAGGCGGCGGTGCCCATCCAGTCCTGGATCGCCAGTTCGTACGAGTCCTTGATGCCGAGGCGCCGCTGTTCGGGGCTGTCGACGAGGAACAGGCCGCCGAGCGACCAGAAGGCCTGGCCGCCGAGGTTCGCCGAACTCTCCTGGTCGACGACGAGGACTTTCCGGCCGGACTTGACCATCTCGTAGGTGGCGACGAGTCCGGCCAGTCCGGCGCCGACGACGATCACATCAGCCTGTTCGGTCACGAGGACCCCTCTTTCCGGTGTGTGTGGGTGTGGGTGGTGTCGGGTTCGGTGTAGGCGGTTACGACTCGGGTGAACAGTTCGAGGCGCAGTTCCCGGGCGGCGGCGTTCTCGTCCTCGATCAGGCACTGGACGCTGGTGCCGTCGTGCAGCGCCACGAGCGCGCGGCCGAGCACCCGGGGATCGCCGGCGATGCGGCGCCCGAGTCTGTGCAGAGCTTTCTCGAGGATGGGCACGATGGTGTCGAGAATCGTGTCTTCGCGGGCTGCGAGTGCCTTCTTCAGCGACGGGTTGCGCAGGGCGTGGGCGGTGAATTCCGCGTTGATCCGGTACCACTGGTCGTCGACGGGGACGACGCCGAGCACCAGTTCGGTGCCGGCGCGCAGTTTTTCGGCAGGCGTGAGCCCGGAGAGGTCGATGCTCGACGAGTCGGCGGCCAGCCGGATCTGCGCGAGCATCGCGCTGGAGCGCTGTTCCCACATGGCGAAGAACATCTCGTCCAGCGACGCGAAGTTGGAGTAGAAGGCGCCGCGGGTATAGCCGCCGCGTTCGCAGATCTGCTCGACCGTCGACCGTCCGAACCCGTTTTCGGCGAACACCTCGACGGCGGCGTCGAGCAGTCGCCGCCGAGTCTGGCCGCGCCGTTTCGTCACCTTCCGGGGTGTGCTGGTGGCAGGCTCGGAGGAGTGCGCCGGTGACGTCGGCATGGCCTCTCCTCCGATCGGGTCGACAGCAACCGTCGATACACTAGCGTATCGGATACACTGGTGTATCGAACATGGCCGTCAGAGCCCGTTCGGAAAGTTGGGCGGTCTCAGAGGTAGAGGTCCTGCTTTCGGATCAGGGCGGTCGCCACGACGCTGACGACCGAGGTGGCGGCGAGGTAGCCGCAGGCCAGCCAGGGGGTTCCGCCCCCGACCGCGATGAGGGCGGTGAGGATCATCGGCGTGACGCCCGACGCGTAGATCCCGGAGAACTGATACACGACGGACAGTCCGGTGTAGCGGATCTCGGTGGGGTAAAGGCTCGCGTACAGCGTGCCCTGCGCGCCGTAGAAGAGGGCATGGATGACGCCGAACACCAGCACCATCGCGACGCCGAACAGGACGAGGTTCTCCGTCCCGAACAGGGCGAACGCGGGGAAGACCGCGAGTCCGTAGGCCCCGATCCCGATGAGGTAGATCCGTTTGGCCCCGTACCGGTCGACCAGCAGGCCGGAGAAGGGCAGGAGCACCGCCATGACCGTCGCGGCGACGGTGACGACGAGGAGGACGGGAATCTTGGCGAATTCCAGGTTCTTGGTGGCGTAGGTGATCGCGAAGACGCCCCAGGTGTTGAACGCGGCGCCCTCGCCCCAACGCGAGAGCAGGCCGAGGACGGTGCCCCGGCGCACCCGGCCGCGGAACACATCCTTCAGCGGAGCGGAGGAGCGCTTCGAGAGGTCGTGAACCTCCTGGAACGCGGGAGTCTCCTCGACCTTCAGGCGGACCACGAATCCGACGAAGACGAGGATCAGGCTCAGCAGGAAGGCAATTCGCCATCCGTAGGTGAGGAACTGGCCGTCGTCGAAGATCACCTGCAGTGCGGCGAAGACGCCGGTGCCCAGGGCCAGGCCCAGCGCCAGGCCGATCTGGGGGATGCTGCCGAAGATGCCGCGCTTCTTCGCGGGGCTGTGTTCGACGGCGAGGAGCACGGCGCCCGCCCATTCGCCGCCCAGTGCGAATCCCTGCAGGATGCGCAGCAGGAGCAGCAGGATCGGCGCGATCACCCCGACCTGTGCGGCCGTCGGCAGCACACCCATCAGGGCGGTGGCGACGCCCATGATGAACATGGTGAGTGCGAGCGTCTTCTTCCGTCCGATGCGGTCGCCGATGTGGYCGAAGACGACTCCGCCGATCGGCCGGACCACGAAACCGACCGCGAACGTGGCGAACGCCAGCATGGTGCCGACGAACGAACTCTGATCGGGGAAGAACAGCTGGTTGAAGACCAGGCTGGCGGCCGTCGCGTAGAGGAAGAAGTCGTACCATTCGACAGTCGTCCCCAGCAGGCTGGCGGCGACGACGGTGCGGAGCCGCTTGCGCCGTTCGAGGTCGGATTCGTTCGAGGATGTGTACGGGGCGTCGGACAGCGTAGTCATAGCGCGGCGACCGTAACCTTGCCGGCTGCGGTCGAGCACTACTCTGAATCACGGTGATCGAAACCCTCGCGGCCCGGCTCCGTCGTTGATGAACTGGCCTGCGCTGCCCATCTGTCGTCGACAAGAGGATCGCGCGTGTCTCTGCATTTCCACTGGTTCCTTCCCACCTACGGTGATTCCCGCAACCTGATGGCGGGTGGTCACGGGAGTTCCATGGCAGGAGACCGTCCCGCGACGCTGCGATACCTCAATCAGATCGGCGCAGCGGCGGAGTCGAACGGTTTCGAATCGGTCCTGACGCCCACCGGTGCGTGGTGCGAGGACGCCTGGCTCACCACGGCCATGATGCTGGAGACCACCGAGACGCTGAAGTTCCTGGTCGCRCTGCGCCCCGGACTGCTCAGCCCCACCCTGGCAGCGCAGATGGCGGCGACGTTCCAGTGGCAGTCGCAGGGGCGGCTGTTGCTCAACGTCGTCACCGGCGGTGAGGACCACGAGCAGCGCACCTACGGGGACTACCTCGACAAGAACCAGCGCTACGCCCGCTGCGGCGAGTTCCTCGACGTCATCCGAAAGCTGTGGGAGGGAACCGGACCGGTCGACTACGCGGGCGAGTACATCCGGGTGGAGAACGCCCAGTTGCAGCGCATCCCCGACCCGGTGCCGCCGATCTTCTTCGGCGGGTCGTCGCCGGCGGCGGGCACCGTCGCGTCCCAGTTCGCCGACACCTACCTCACCTGGGGCGAGCCGCCGAGTGCCGTCGCCGGGAAGATCGCCTGGATCCGCGACCTCGCCGACGTCCAGGGCCGCACCCTCGACTACGGCATCCGGCTGCACGTGATCAGCCGCGACACGTCCGAGGAGGCGTGGGCCGAGGCCGACCGCCTGCTGTCCGCTCTCGACCCGGCAACCGTCGAGCAGGCGCAGCAGAGCCTGGCCCGCTCGGGTTCCGAGGGCCAGCGGCGCATGCGCGAACTGCACGGCGGCGGTGCCGCCTATTTGCGCAGCGGTGGGAGCGCCTACTCGAAGGACGCCGGCGCACGCGCCCTCGAGGTGGCCCCGAACCTGTGGTCCGGGGTCGGCCTGGTCCGCGGCGGCGCGGGCACCGCGCTGGTCGGCTCCCACGAGGAGGTCGCCGACCGCATCGCCGAGTACGCGGCGCTCGGACTCGACCACTTCGTCCTCTCCGGCTACCCGCACCTCGAAGAGGCCTTCAACTTCGGCGAAGGGGTGCGGCCGATCCTCGAACGCCGCGGGGTGGTGCAGTCCCGCACCCACCGTCCCGGCGATCTGTCGGGGTCGACGGCGTTCCTGTCCTCGAGTCGGTAGTCGAGAAGCGGGAGTACACGGGGAGGATTTCGCACACGAGTCAGCGCGCCCGGTGACGTCGTACGGCGTCCCGGTTCGCGCACTTGGGTGAGCAGTACCGTTGACGGCCGTTGCGCGAGGTGTCGGCGTAGATGGCGGTGCACTCCTCGAGCGCGCAGCGGCCGAGACGATGCATGCCGCGGCCGACGAGGTGCAGCGCGGTGCCGACGGAGAACAGTGCCTCGAGGACGCCGGCGAGGGACTGCTGGTCGTCGCGGTAGTGGAGGTGCCAGCCGTCGCCGGCGTGGTTGGTCAGCCGCGGGTAGGCGGACGCCTTCGTGAGCAGGAGGTTGACCTGTTCGGCCCGGGTTTCGTCGCTCGTGGCGTCGGCGATCGCCGACCACCGATCGAGCATGGCGAGCACGTCGGCGAGGTCGGCGTCGGTGACGGGGAAGTCGACGACGATGCCGGCGTCGACGCATCGGCCGACGAGTTCGCCGGTCGAGGCGGGCGGGTGATTCGCGAGGTCGGCGGCGAGCGTGACCGCATACTCCCCGTAAGGGTTGAGATGCACAATGCCATTACATCACGCTGGGTGCATGAGCGAACATCACGAACACGACTGGCAGGAAGTATCCCGGCATCGAACGAGCACGGGCGTGGTCACCTACCTCGGCTGCGCGTGCGGCCGGTGGCAGTTGTCGCTGGTCGAGGCATCGCTAGGGGAATCTAGCCGTATCTACGTTCGATCGCAGATCTGAATAGATTTGCATACGGTCCGCGGGTTTCCGGGTCGAGGGTCTGGCATTTTCGGCACGAGGCGCACATAATCACCCCGTGAGCCAAGTTACTGTTACTCCGAGTTCACTCATTCTCGCCCAGTCGGGCGGAGAGGGTGGCGGTGCGGCATTCGACCAGATCATCGGAATCACGGTGGCGACGGCGATCATCACCGTGGGTCTGCTGTGGATCGCGTACCTGCATCGCACACGCAAGATCACGTGGCTGCAGACGACCGCCGACGCGGCGTCGCGCGCACTCGACCGGCCCCCGTGGGTGGCCCTGCCCCTGGTGACGTTCGTCGGGACCATCCTGACGGCGTTCTTCGGTTTCATCTGGGACGTCAGCCTGCACATCGGGCGGGGCCGCGACGACGGGCCGCTCGCGAACCCCGCGCACTACTTCATCCTCGTCGGGCTGTTCCTGCTGTTCATCACCGGAATGCTGGCGATGATCCTGCCGCGCGACGAGAAACCCGGTCCGGCGGCGATCAAGATCACCCGCACCTGGTACGTCCCGGTCGGCGGCGTCCTCGTGGCCGGAGCGGGTCTGTATGCCCTCATAGGGTTCCCGCTCGACGACGTCTGGCACCGGATCTTCGGTCAGGACGTCACGCTGTGGGGACCGACGCACCTGATGCTGATCGGCGGTGCGGGACTGTCGCTGATCGGCGTCCTGCTCCTGGACTACGAGGGCCGGATGGCGACCCCCGGGGAGGTCAAGCCGGACAGCAGGCTCATCTGGTTCCTGCGGTGCGGCACGTTCGGCGGCCTGCTCATCGGCCTGTCCGTCTTCCAGATCGAATACGACTTCGGCGTCGAGCAGTTCCGGCTCGTCCTGCAACCGATGATGATCGCCGGAGCGGCCGCCTTCACCCTGGTGGCGGCGCGCATCGTTCTCGGACCGTTCGCGGCGATCGTGGCCGTGGCGGTGGCAGGCGTCGTGCGCGCCATCACGGCGCTGATCGTCGGACCGGTTCTCGGTGCCCCCACCAACGTGTTCGAACTGTGCCTCGGCGCCGCGGTGGTGATCGAATTGCTCGCGCTGACACCGCTGATCAAGAATCGGGTGGCGTTCGGTGCCATCGGCGGACTGCTCGTCGCGACGGTCGGGCTGTGGCTCGAGTCGCTGTGGATCGACGCCGTGTACATCTACCCCTGGCCCACCAGCATGTGGCCGGAGGCCCTGGCCATGGCCGTGCCCGTCGCCATCGCGGCCGGAGCCTGCGGCGCCCTGCTCGGGCGGGTGCTCCGATCCGAGGGGCTTCCGCGCCCGGCGATCAGCCGCACCATCGTCGTCGCCACCGTCGTGGTGATCGCCGGCGCCACGGCCAACGGCCTCGTCGCCACGGTCCCGGACAACGCCACCGCGGCGATCGCTCTCACGGAGGCCACCCCGGACGGCGGCCGCATGGTCGACGCGGAGGTGCGCATCGACCCACCCGATCTCGCGAGCGACGATCCGGCGTGGGTGTCCATCCTGTCCTGGCAGGGCGGCCCCGGACTGGGCAACGGTTTCACGGTCGACCGGCTCGAACGCACCGGTCCCGGCACCTACCGGACGCACGAGCCGGTCCCGGTTCACGGAACATGGAAGACGTTGCTGCGCGTGCAGGACGGGCGCACGATGACGGCCGTCCCGATCTACCTGCCCAGCGACCCGGGCATCGGCGCGGAGGAACTGCCCGCAGTCGCGTCCTCGACCCGCGACTTCGTCCCGGAGATCACCATCCTGCAGCGGGAGCGGAACTTCGACCACCCGTCCTGGCTGTTCGGCGCAGCATCGCTGGTGGTGCTCGTGTGCACCCTGGCGCTGATCACCGCGCTGGCGTGGGGAGCGGGCCGGATCAGCAAGTACACGCAGGGGCAGGCGGCCACCGGCACCCGCGAGGACGTGACGGTGACATGAACCCGGTGCACGATCCGGACGTCGTCTACCTCGCCGATCATTCGGTGCTGCTGGCGATTCCGGCGTTCGTCCCGGCGTTCCTGGTGGCCGGACTGGTCATCTACCTGGCGGTCCGGGACCGCAAGGCGGAAGCCGCCGAGAATGCCGAGAACGCGAAGCACGCACCGAGCGAGAACGAAGAGGAGAACTAGGTGATCAGGCGGTGGGCCGGAATTGTGGTGATACCCGCTGTCGTCGTCGCCCTGGTGTCGGGCTGCGGAGGCGACGACGACACACCGGCCACGGAGGACGGCGTCGTGATCGACGTCGTGATCGAGAACGGCACGGTCACACCGGGCAACGAACGTATCGAGGCCACGGTGGGGGAGAACATCACGGTGCGGATCGACRGCGACGCCGACGACGAGTTGCACGTGCACGCCGTTCCGGAGCACTCGTTCGAGATTCACCCCGGAACGCAGGAAACCCAGTTCTCCGTTGATGTTCCGGGTCAGGTGGCGATGGAATTGCACGACACGGGTAAGACGGTGGCCACCCTGCTCGTGCGTCCATGACCGCTGTTCTCGCGCACGGGCTCGGCGGATCCGCCGACCTTCCCATCCCGTTCACGTATGCGCTGGTCGGGGCGAGTTGGGCGCTCACCGTCTCCTTCGTTGTGCTGGCGTTCGCGTGGCGCACCCCGAAGCTGGATCCGGACAACCCGGGGCGCGAGCTGCCCCGCTGGGTGACCCGGTTCGCCGACGCGCCGGTCACGCGGAACGTGCTGGCCGCGGCCGGTGTGGTGTTCGCGGTGTGGGTGGCCCTCGCCGCCTTCTTCGGACCGTCGGCGTCGTCGGAGAACGCACTGCCGGGCGTGTTCTACGTGCTGCTCTGGGTGGGGCTGGTCGCGGCGTCGCTGGCGTTCGGGCCGGTCTGGCGGGTGCTGTCCCCGGTCCGCACCGTGCACCGGTCGGTGTGCGCGGCGATCGGCCGCTCACCGGCGGAAAATGATGCGCGGTACCGCAACTCGTGGGGTTACCGGCCCGCGGTCGCGGGACTGTTCGCCTTCGTCTGGCTCGAACTCGCCTCCGGCGACCCGGGTTCCGTGGCCGCGGTGCGCACGTGGCTGCTCGTGTACGTCGTGGTCACGACGGCCGGGGCGTTTCTGTGCGGCGAGCGCTGGTGCGAGCGGGGCGATCCGTTCGAGGTGTACAGCACGCTGGCGTCGCGGCTGTCTCCGCTGAGCCGGGACCGGCCGAGCGGACGGATCGTGCTGCGCAACCCGCTGGACCACCTGGGGTCGATGCCCGTCCGGGCCGGCTCGGTCGCATTGATGGCAACCCTGCTGGGGTCCACTGCCTTCGACAGTTTCTCCGCGTTCCTCTGGTGGTCGCGTCTGGTGGACGGGATCGGTTCCCCGATCGGCGCCACCCTCGTGCGCACGGCCGGGCTCCTGGTCTTCGTCGGCTTCGTCGGGGTGTCGTTCTGGGTGGCCTCGCGGGCCACCGGGGGACTGCGGCCCGAGCAGCGCGCCGCTCTCCCGGGGCAGCTGTCGCATTCGCTGATCCCGATCGTCATCGGCTACGTCTTCGCGCACTATCTGACGTATCTGGTGGAGAAGGGGCAGGCGACGGTGATCCTGCTGGCCGACCCGATGGGGCGGGGCTGGAACCTGCTGGGACTCGGCGACGCCGAGGTCTGGTACGTGCTGTCCGAGCACCCCGCCGCCTCGGCGTCGATCAAGGTGCTGTTCGTCCTCGCCGGGCACGTGCTGGGAGTGATTGCGGCGCACGACAAATCCATGAGGCTTCTGCCGCGGGGCCATCAGCTGACCGGGCAGCTGGCACTGCTGCTCACCATGGTCACCTACACGTTCGGTGGGCTGTACCTGCTGTTCGGTGGCTGACGGCCCCCAGTGTGCGTCAGCGTGCGAGGACGACTGCCGCCTCCGCGGTGAGCGAGGCGAACGTGAACGTCTCCTCGAGGTAGAGCGTGACTTCGTCGGCGGTGTGGCTGTCGTAGCCGATCGACAGGTCCGTGCCGAGGGTCAGCTGGTTGTCGCCACCACGCGTGGACAGCACGTATCCACCGCTGATCGCGGGTGCCCAGATGATGTCCCCGGTGACCAGGTCGCGCAGGTGGTGGAACACCGGATGTCCCTCGTCGCGGGTCTCGCTGACCGCGGTGTACGCGTCGGCGTCGAGCACCACCGAGTACGGTCCCTCGACTCCGGCGAGTCGCAGCGCCGACAGCGCGGAGGCGACGGCGTCGGGGATCAGCAGCGGATCCTCCGGCAGGCTGAGAACCGGGTTGTCGCTGGACGGTCCGAGTCCGCGGATGCCCGCCTCGTCGAATCCCTGGAAGATCGACTGGTCTTCCGCGAACGCGACCGCCTTCGCGGCGTCCTTGACGGGCTGCCAGTCGGAGTCGAGGGAACCGCGGGCGACGTCGTCGACCTCGGCGCGGCTCAGGGTGAACGGGAACCGGAGTTCGACGAGCGGGTCGACCTGCCGCTGCTGGGCGCGGATCCTGCTGTCGGAAGTGTTGATCGGGTTGACCCGGCCGAGGTTGTGGGCCGAATAGGAGTATCCGAACGGTCCCGCGACGTCGACCACGCGCCGGCCCGCGACGTGGCGCTTGAACGTGCGGGTGGCCTCTTCGCCGATCTGCTGCCAGGCCGCCTCGGTGACGGGTGCCAGGTTGCGGTGCAGATTGCTCGAATCACTCATTGCGATACTCCTTTGAGACCACCGATTTTCAGGGACAGGTCGTACGGGTCGGCCGCGGYGGGCTCGACCGGGTCTTCGGGCGCCGACTCCGCGACGGCCGGTGCGTCGCCGAGCGATTCGAGCACGTCCCGGCTCGGCACGAAGAACAACGTGCCGGTGGCCGCCGTCGAGAAGTCGAGGATGCGGTCGTAGTTTCCGGGCGGCTCACCGAGAAACATTCTTCGCA
This sequence comes from Rhodococcus sp. P4_B6, assembly GCF_056402215.1. Classification (NCBI taxonomy): domain Bacteria; kingdom Bacillati; phylum Actinomycetota; class Actinomycetes; order Mycobacteriales; family Nocardiaceae; genus Rhodococcus; species Rhodococcus sp. P4_B6. Next base: position 54,722 of record NZ_JBFUHV010000018.1, read on the forward strand.
GCATCAACTCGGTGACGGCGGGGTCCTTCGCGTACCCGATGAAGTAGGTCCCGTACTCGGCCTCGCCGAGGCTGCCGAATGCCATGTTGTCCCGCAGGATCTCGTGCTCGACGCCGTCTTCGTCGACGATGCTGTTGAGGGTGACGTGCGAATTGCTCGGCTGGACGTCGTCGTCGAGTTCGATGTTGTCGAGCTTGGTGCGCCCGATGACCCGTTCCTGTTCCTCGGTGCTCAGCGTGCTCCACCCACCCATGTCGTGCAGGTACTTCTGCACGATCACGTAACTGCCGCCCCGGAAGTCGGGGTCCTCGTCGCCGATCAGCGCAGCGTCGGATGCGTCGTCTTCGGTGGGATTCTCGGTGCCGTCGACGAATCCGAGGAGATCGCGGGAATGGAAGTAGCGGAAGCCGTGCACCTCGTCGACGACGGTGGCGGCGGACCCCAGCGCGGAGACGATCTGGCGGCCCAGTTCGAAGCACAGGTCCTTGCGCGAGGCTTTGATGTGGAACAGCACGTCACCGGGTGTGGAGGGCGCGCTGTGGGCCGGTCCGGACAGTGTGACGAACGGGTGCAGGTGGGCAGGCTTCGACGACGCGCTCACGCGGTCCCAGAACTCCGCGCCGACACCGACCACGCAGGACAGGGAGCCGGCGAGTTCGCGGAATCCCACGGCCTTGAGCGGTCCGTCGATGCCGGAGATCACGTCGCACACCGTCGCGCGGTCTTCGTCGGAGGGGCCGGCGAGGAGCACCAGGAACAGGGCGGCAGGGCTGGGCGGAGTGAGGACTGCTTGGGGTGCCAATCTCGCGACTGGGCCTGGCATCTGTGTCTCCGTTCACTCCGACGTACGACGCTGCACTGTCCGGAACCTCAGGTCCCATCTAACCGTTTCGGACCGCCAGGTTCCATTCGATCGGCCCGCGCGCCGCCGCGGACCTCCGGAATCTGTCGGCGGTGACTCCGAGTGCTACCTCGCGCCGGAGAAGGTCGACGCCTCCCACCTGAACGCGAGGCCGGTTCCGGCCCGCGACCGGAAATGAAAGCGGTATCTACCCGCATGTAGCCGGGAAACATCGGTCATATTGCTGTGAACTGTGTGAACGGGAATTGCGCCGCCGGAGCTGAGAAAGCGTTTACAAACTCGGTGACGTGAGTCATAGTAGTCGGGTTCCGGCAGTTCCTTTCCACAGTCAGGAGTTCTCGATGGGCATGACCGAACTCGGCACCGAGCGGTCGACCGCGGTGCCGCACGGGTCGGCGGGACAGCAACGCCGCCGGGTGATCAAGGCGAGCGCGGCGGGAACCGTGATCGAGTGGTATGACTTCACGCTCTACGGTCTCGCGGCCGCCCTCGTCTTCGGGCCCCTCTACTTCCCCGGGGCGGGATCCCTCGCCGGCACGATGGCCGCCTTCGGGACGTTCGCCGTCGGCCTCGGCGCCCGCCCGATCGGTGGGCTGGTCTTCGCGCACTTCGGTGACCGGATCGGCCGCAAGCCGATGCTCCTCATGACCCTGCTCGTGATGGGCGCCTCGACGACGCTGATCGGGGCACTGCCCACCGCGGACGCGATCGGCATCTGGGCGCCGATTCTCCTGATCGTCCTCCGCCTGTTCCAGGGCGCAGGCGCGGGCGCCGAGTTCGCCGGGGCGATCACGATGGTCACCGAATCCACCGACAGTTCCCGGCGAGCCCTCTCCAGTGCGTATCCAGGCGCCGCGATCTACGTCGGAACCGGCGGCGCCACCGCGATCTTCGCGTTGCTCACGCTGATGCCCGACGACCTCTTCCTGTCCTGGGGCTGGCGTATTCCGTTCCTGGCCAGTGCCGTCATCGTTCTCGTCGCCGGCTACCTGCGACTGAAGGTGAACGAGACGGCGGTGTTCGAGGAGGCCGCCCAGCACGGTGAGGTCGACCGTGCACCGCTGGTCGAGGCGGTCCGCAACCACTGGCGGCAGATCCTGTGCGGACTCGCCCTGTTCAGCTTCGTGATTCCGTGGGCCTACGTCATGCAGGTCTTCGCGCTGTCGTTCGTGACCAAGACCCTGGGGGTCGATTCCACCCAGGCCCTGATCGGATTGATCGTCGCCGAGTTCTGTGCCATCCCCGTCATCCTCGGCTTCGGCCGCCTGGCCGACCGGATCGGCCGCAAGCCGGTCCTGTTGTCCGGCGCGGTCTTCGGCATCGTCTTCCCGTTCCCGATGTTCATGATGCTGGACACCCGGTCGCCGTGGATGGTCGGGCTGGCGCTGATCCTCGGTATCTGCCTCGTCCAGGGCACGACGTCGGGCCCGGGCGGCGCGCTGCTCTCCGAACTGTTCCCCACCAAGATCCGCTGGAGCGGTATCGCGATCTCCCGGGAGATCCCCGCCGCGGTGGTCGGCGGCACGATCCCGCTGGTCGCCACGGCCCTCGTCGCCGTCGCGGGCGGAACACCCTGGCTCGTCGCGAGCTACCTCATGGGCCTGAGCGTGGTGGGTCTGATCGGCATCGCCCTGCTCCCCGAGACTCTCGGCCGGAGCGTGGGTGCGCGCACCCACGTCGAGGCGGCATCGTGACCCGTCGTGTCGTGGTGGTCGGCGCCGGTCTCGCGAGCGCCGCGCACCTCACGGCCCTGCGGGCGGTCGGCGCCGACGTGGTCGGTGTGGTGACGCGCGACGAGACGAGGGCGGCCGCCGCCCACCGGCTGGCACCGGAGGCGCGGATCCTCCCGAGTCTCGACGCGGCAGCGGCCCTGGACGCCGACACGGCGGTGGTGGTCACGCCGCCCTCGAGTCACCTCGCGGTCGCGTCGGCGCTGGCCGAACGCGGTCTGGACCTGGTGATCGACAAACCGTTGGCGGCCTCGCTGCCTGATGCGCAGGCGATCGTGGACGTCGCGGAGCGGGCCGGTGTCCGGGCCGCGGTCACGCTGCAACACCGCTACAAGGAGGCGGCCGTCCGCGCACGGCAACTGCTCGCCGACGGCGCGATCGGCACGCTCCGCTCGGCGACCGTCACCGTCCCGCTGTGGCGGCCGGACTCCTACTATGCCGAGGCCGGGCGCGGCACCTGGGACCGCGACGGCGGCGGAGCGCTGATCACCCAGGCCATCCACACCCTCGACCTCTACCTGTCGCTGACCGGACCGGCGCGCAGTGTCGTGGCCGCGTCCTCGACCAGCCGTGGGCGGCTCGAGGCCGAGGACACGATCCACCTGCTGATCGACCAGGGCACACATGCGGCGTCGGTGACGGCGAGCACGGCGGCCTGGCCGGGCGGGGCCGAGACGATCCACCTCTTCGGCGACGCGGGACAGCTTCGGCTGGTGGGCGATTCGCTCGTCCGGATCGGCGACGGTGCCCGCACCCTCGTCGACGGGACCGTCGACGCGTCCGGACCCGACCCGCTGTCGATGTCGGCGTGGTTCCGGTCGTTGTACGAGGACGTCTTCACCAGTTGGGCGGCAGGGGCAGCGCCGCTGTCCGACGCCCGGTCCGGGTTGCGCGTGCAGTCGGTGATCGACGCCGCCTACCGGTCCGCCGCTGCCGGCACGACACCGGAAATCGTCTCCGAGGAAAGGGAAAGTGCATGTCAGTCTTGAGTATTCGGGTCGACGGTCCGAACTCCTATCGTCTCGACCGCGGTGACGTCGCGGAACCCGGTGAGGGGGAGGTGCTCGTCGCTCTCGACTCGGCCGGGATCTGCGGCGGCGACCTGTCGCATCTGCGTGGCCGGAACGCCGTCGCCGCGTACCCCACGGTGCTGGGCCACGAATGCGCCGGACGCGTGTCGCGGGTGGGCCCGGGAACGAGTCTCACGGTCGGGCAGCCGGTGATGGTCTACCCGACGACGGGATGCGGCCGATGCCGCGCCTGCCGCGACGGCAGGATCAACAACTGCCCGAGTATCCGGGTGTTCGGGCTGTCCGATCCGCGCGGGTGTTTCAGTGAGGAATTCGTCGTCCCCGAGACGCAGTGCGTGCCCGTCAGCGACGCGGTGCTGGTCCGTTTCGGGGCCCTCGTCGAACCGCTCGCGGTCGGCGTTCACGTCGTCCGCCGCGCCGCCGTGTCGGCGGGGGACACCGCGCTGGTCGTCGGGACCGGGGCGATCGGTCTCGCGACCACGCTGGTGGCCCGGAGCCGGGGCGTCCGGGTGCTCGGCGTCGATCGCTACGCCGAACGGGAGCGGCCCGCCCTGGCATGCGGGATGAGCGATTTCACGACGGAGTCGGGCGACGCGCTCGAGGGCTGGCTCCGAGACCGGACGGAATCGGTCGACCTCGTCTACGACACGGTGTGCTCCCAGGAATCCGCTCGGCTGGCGCTGCGGGTCCTCGCTCCGGGCGGCCGGTACGTGGCGATCGCGTCCGCGAAACCCGGGCACGAACTGACGCTCGACTACAGCGCGCTCTACGCCCGCGAACTGTCCGTCGTGGCCTGCCGGAACTATGTGCGGCAGGACTTCGTCGACGCGGCCGAACTGCTCGAGTCGGGGCAGGTGGACGCGTCGCCGCTGCACACCGCGACGTTCGCGCTGGACGAGTTCGGCCGCGCGGTCGAGGAGCTCGAATCGAACGGCAGCAGGCACGTCAAGGTGCTGCTGACGTCGCGGAAACTGCTCGGAACGCGCGCGTTGTTGCACGGGGAGTGAGCGTCCGCGTGATCCGGGGCCGCCTTCGCGCTACGCTGTAAGCGTTTCCACCCTTCACTGGGTGGACGAGGCAATGGCGACGAGAGATGCAGAGGCAACGATGGCGGATCAGACCCGAGTGCCCGCGAGCCGTCGCGTCACGATCAACACCGTAGCGAAGGCCGCCGGCGTCTCGATCGCGACCGTCTCCCGCGTCATGAGCGGCAGCTCGTCGGTGACCCCGGACCTCGCGGCCCGGGTGCACAAGGTCGCCGACGAGCTGTCCTACCGGCCCAGCAGCGCCGCCCGCGGACTCGTCCTCGGGTCGCTGAGAAACATGGGCGTGATCCTGCCCGACCTGGCCAACGCGTACTTCTTCGACGTCGTCAAACAGATGCACCACGGCGCCACCGCCGACGGATACCGCATGCTCGTCGCCGACTACTCCGGTGACGCGGCCGACGAACTCGCCACCGCGCTCGACCTGCTCGGCCAGGTCGACGGTCTCGTGCTGCTCTCGTCGAGGATTCCGACGAGCGGGCTGAAGGAACTCGCCAGGCAGTCGACGCCCGTCCTGCTCGTCAACCGGGTGGAGCTGGGGGTCGATCTCCCCATGGTCGCGGTCGACAACTTCACCCCGATGATGGAGCTGTGCGGGCACCTCGCGAAGCTCGGCCACCGCCGGATCGTCTACGTCAAGGGTTCGGACCTGGCCTGGCAGAACCGCGAGCGGTGGCGGGCCATCGAAATGGCGAAGGTGCTCGGGATCGAGGCGACGGCGGTGCCGTCGGACGGGACCATCGAGGGTGGCTACGACGTGGTGGAGGAAGCGCTCACGCACGAGCCGACCGCCCTCGTGTGCTTCAACGACCTGACGGCGCTCGGCGTCATCTCGAAACTGCGGGAGCGGGGACTCCGTGTCCCCGAGGACATTTCGGTCACCGGTTTCGATGACATCGACATGGCACGCCACCTGGCGCCGCGCCTGACCACGGTCGTGAGCCCCAAGATCGATCTGGGCGACCAGGCGTGGTCGCTGATGCGCGCCGCCCTGAACAACGAGACCACCACGTCTCCGCCGCTGATCTCCGCGGACGTCGTCATTCGCGAGTCGACGGGCCCCGTCCCGAGCTGACCCCGGCGTTTTCGCTCGGACGATAGAGGCGGGGTCGGCGACAGAGCCGTCGATCATCCAGGTCACCCCGGCGCACAGTGCTGCGCCGGTGCGGTGAAGCAGCCCGACGCGGCAGTCGTCGGCGAATCGTGTTCTTCCGATAGCCGGATCAGTCTCGGGAAAATTCTGTAACCGCTTTCTTGATGTTGTTCAGCTCACAATATAGTGTGTCAATAACCGAGGTACATGGCGTTCATGGACCGATTGGCCAAATGTAAGCATTTACAGGAGCGGATATGACACATCCCGGACCGGGTGCCGCGGCGAGGCGCTGGACACCGACCACCGCGACACGAGCCGTGAGCGGCATCGCACCAGGATCGACGATCGCCCTCACCGGTTCGGGCGGCGGAATCCTCGAACCGGACACTGTGCTGAAGGCGCTGGAGGAGTGCTTTCTCGCGACCGGATCGCCCAGGGACCTCACGATCGTGCACGCTCTGGGCATCGGTGACCGGGTGCGCCGCGGAACCAACCACCTCGCGCACAAGGGCATGATCAAGCGGGTCATCGGCGGGCACTGGACGTGGTCGCCGACGATGATCGAACTCGTCCGCAACGACGAGATCGAGGCGTACGCATGGCCCGGCGGCGCGATCAGTCAGCTGCTGCGGGAGATCGGCGCGCGCCGTCCCGGCCTCGTCACCGCCACCGGTCTCGACACGTTCGTCGACCCGCGGCACGGTGGCGGCAAGTTCACGCCGTCCGCCACCGAGGACCTCGTCGAACTCCTCGCGCTGGACGGTCGTGAGTATCTGCGCTACAAGCCGTTTCCCGTCGACGTGGCCATCGTCCGCGGCGATTCCATCGACCCGTCCGGCAACGTCACGTGCTCGGGGGAGGCCGCGCAGCTCGACGCGCTGGCCGTCGCTCAGGCGGCGAAGGCCTGCGGTGGCCGGGTCATCGTCCAGGTGAAGAATCTGCTGGACCGGCCGATCGATCCACGGCTCGTGCACATCCCGGCGGTCCTGGTCGACGACGTGGTCCACGCGCCAGCCCAATGGCAGACGTACGCAGGCGAATTCGACCCGGAACTGTCCGGCGACGCGGCGAACGCCGGCTTCGACGCGACGGACCACGACCCGATCCGCATGCTGATCGCCCGGCGGGCCGCCGCCGAGGTTCGGGACGGCGACGTCCTGAACGTCGGCTTCGGGGTGTCCGCGCTGGTCGTGGACGCGCTCGCCGAACAGGACCGCCTGGACGACGTCACCCTCGCCATCGAGCAGGGGCTGATCGACGGCATCCCCGTCTCCGGCGACCTGTTCGGGGCCGCACGAGGACCGAAGGTCGTGCACTCGTCGACCACCCAGTTCGACCTGTTCTCGGGCGGATTGCTCGACGTCAGCTGCCTGGGCATGGCCGAGGTCGACGTCACCGGCGCCGTCAACGTCAGCAAGATCGGCGGCGGCATCGTCGGACCGGGCGGGTTCATCGACATCTCCCAGAACTCGCCGCGCGCCGTGTTCTGCGGAACCTTCACCGCGCGCGGACTGGACATCGAGATCGTCGGGGGAGAACTGGTGATCCGGCGGGAAGGGTCGGTGCCGAAGTTCGTCGACCGCGTCGACCAGGTCACCTACTCCGGCGCTCTCGCCGTCCGTGAGGGACGCGAGGCGGTGTACGTCACCGAACGCGCCGTCTTCGTGCTCACCCGGGACGGCCTCGAACTCACCGAGGTCGCTCCCGGAATCGACATCGATCGGGACATTCTTCCGCACATGGGATTCCGTCCGATCATCAAGAACCCACGCCTGATGGACGCGGGGCTGTTCGCCCCCGTCGCCGTACACATCTGAGGAGAGAACCACATGCCAACCGGAAACAGTGTCATTCCGTCGTCCGTGCTCGGAACCGACGAACGCAAGCTCGTCGCGGAGTTCGTCGACGAACGGATCCGGCCGGTCGCCGGCGAACTGGACGAGACCGAACGATTCCCCGAAGAGATCTACGCCGAGATGGGCAAGATCGGGCTCTTCGGCATCACCGTGCCCGAGAAGTTCGGCGGATTCGGCGGCACCGCCCTCGACTACCTGTTCGTCATGGAGTCGCTGTCCTACGGTTATGCGTCGGTGGCCGACCAGTGCGGGCTCGTCGAGATCCTCGGCAGCCTGCTCGGCAACTACGGCACCCCCGAGCAGCAGGAGCAGTACCTGCGCCCGATGCTCTCCGCCGAGAAGCGCTGCGCCTACGCGCTCACCGAGCCGGGTTCCGGTTCCGACCTCGGGTCGATCACCACGCGGGCGGTGCGCAGCGGCGACGGCTGGGTGCTCAGCGGCGAGAAGATCTACATCCACAACGCCCCGGTCGCGGACTTCGCGGTCGTGCTCGCCGTCACCGACCCCGAACTGGGGAAGCGCGGTGGCATCTCGGTGTTCCTGGTGGATGTCGACCAGCCCGGCGTCAGCCGCGCCTACCACGAACACAAGATGGGGCAGCGGGCGTCCCAGGTCGGCGGTCTGGTGTTCGACTCCGTCCGGCTGTCGTCCGACGCGCTCCTCGGTGAGGAGGGCAAGGCGTTCGGTTACATGATGAAGGTGCTTGCCAAGGGCCGTCTCGGGATCTCGGGACTGAGCCTCGGCATCAGCCGCGCCGCACTGGACGCCGCCACCCGGCAGTCCCTCGACCGCAGCCAGTTCGGCAAGCCGATCTCCGCCAACCAGGGCATCTCGTTCTCCCTCGCCACCGTGGCCACCGAACTGCGGGCCGGCACCGCGCTGTCGGTCGAGGCGGCGCGGGCCCTCGACACCGGCGCGGCGGACGCCGAGACACTCTGCTCGATGGCCAAGCTGTACGCGTCCGAGGGATGCGTGCGCCACGCCGACGCCGCCGTGCAGGTGTTCGGCGGCAACGGCTTCATCCGCGGGTACGAGGTGGAGCGCCTCTACCGCGACGCCCGCATCACGAAGATCTACGAAGGCACCAGCGAAATGCAGCGGCTCATCATCAGCCGGGCCGTGCTGAAGGGTGCCGCGGGCACCGGCTCGGACGAACGATGACACCGGCGAACCGATCGGTCAGGGCGGCGGCCCGGGCCGTCGGCGTTGCCGCGGCCATCTCCGTCATGGCGAGTTCCGCCGTCGCCTGCTCGACGGGATCGGAACGGACCGAGCGGGAAGGCGCCACCGTCGACCGCGGCGACATGGTGATGGTCTCCGAGGTCCGGTCGCTGACCAACCCGTACGAGGCCGCGTGGGTCCAGGGCAGCCGCGCGTACGCCGAATCGCTGGGGATCGAACTGAAGGTGATCGTCTACGGCGGCGATTCGCAGAACGCGCTGTCGCAGTTGCAGTCTGTGCTCGCCGCGGGAAAGACCGTCCTGCTCAACATCAATCCGAACACGAGCGCCGACACCCCGGCGATCGTGCGTGCCGTGCAGAACAGCGGCGGGTGCGCGGTCACCCAGTGGAGCAAGCCCTCGGACCTGCACCCCTGGGACGTCGGCAACGGGTGGGCGTCCTACGTCGCCTACGACGGGGTCCAGCAGGGCGCCGACACCGGGAAGGCGCTCGTCGATTCGCTCGGCGGCACCGGCGGCGTGATCGCGCTGCAGGGGTTGCTCGCCAACGAGATCAGCCAGACCAGGTTCCAGGGCCTCCAGCAGGCCATGGACGGACAGTCCGGCGTCACCCTGCTCGACGACCAGCCCGCCGACTTCGACCGCAACAAGGCGTACACCACCACGCAGACCCTGCTCAACAAATACGGCGACCAGGTGAACGGCATTTGGGCCGCAACCGATTCCATGGCCCTGGGTGCGCTGCAGGCGGTGCGTGAAGCGGGCCGGGCGGGCGAGATCAAGATCGCCAGCGCCGCGGACGCCACCCCGGAAGGGCTGGGCGCCATCGCCGACGGCGAACTGCTCTCCACCTACACGACCGACCCCTATTTCAACGGAGCGATGGGCCTCGCCATCTGCTACCAGGCCATGACCGGGGAGATCGACGTCGCGTCGCTGCCCCGCGAGAACCGCGAATTCTACGTCGAGCAGTCGCTGATCACCGCGAGCAACGTCGACCGATTCCGCACCGTGCCGAGTGACGAGGAGATCGTGCGGTCCGTGCAGGATCCCTTCTCCCGCATCACCGGCCCGGTCGCCCGGTAACCCCTCACCATTCACGAACCACACAATCTTCCGAAGGAGTGACGATGTCGACGACCGAAATGACGGGGGAGGTGACGACTCCCGCCGAAACTCGCCCGCCCACGCGCACCACCAGACCCCGCGTGCGACGGTTACTGTCCACCGCAGGCCCGCTCACCGCCCTGCTCGGACTGTGCGCCGTGTTCGCCGCACTGGCTCCCGGGTTCGCGACGGCGAGCAACGCGATGGCGATCGTGGAGCAGGCCGCCATTCCCGTGGTCCTCGCGATGGGCGCCACGCTGGTGGTCCTGGTGGGCGGCGTGGACCTGTCGATCGAGGGCGTGATGGCGGCCAGCGGGCTGACGTTCGTCCTGCTCGCCGCGAACAGCGTCAACGGCAACGACCTCGGACTCCTCGCGGTCCTGATCGCGCTGGGCGTCGGTCTGCTCTTCGGGGTGGCCAACGGGGTGCTGCACGTCGTCGCGCGGGTGCCGTCCTTCCTCGTCACCCTGGGAACCTGGTTCGTCGGGCTCGGTGTCGCCACCGTGCTCTTCGGCACCGCCACCCCCCAACTCGCCGACCCGTCGCTCGCCGCCTGGGCGGGTGGCCACTGGCTCGGACTTCCCGTCGTCGTGGTGTTCGCGCTCGCCGCCGTGGCCGTGACAGTGGTGCTGTGCAAGGGAACCCGGCTGGGCATGCACACCTACGCGATCGGCGGCGACGAGTCGACAAGCCGCCTGGCGGGCGTCCCGGTCGGGCGCACCAAGGTCATCCTGTTCGCGGTGGCCGGACTGCTGTCCGCGCTCGGGGGAGTGCTGGCCACCATCCGGCTGGGTGTCGGCGACGTGAGCGTCGGATCGGGAAGCCTGTTCCTCACCCTGTCCGCGGTGGTCGTCGGCGGCACCCTGCTGTCCGGTGGTCGCGGTGGGCCCCTGCACTCCCTGGTGGGTGTGCTGCTCCTCGTGGTCCTCGGCAACGGGCTTCTCCTCTCGGGCGCCAGCCCGTACATCCAGCAGGGCGCGCAGGGACTCATCATCGTGGTCGCGGTGATCGCGACCGGGTGGCCCGCCCGCAGTCGATTGAGGGTCGTGAAATGACATCTCTCCTGGAACTCCGCAACGTCACGAAGAAGTTCGGGCCCAACACCGTCCTCGACGACGTGAGCCTGTCCATCGCTCCGAACGAGGTGGTGGGACTGATCGGCGAGAACGGCGCCGGCAAGTCGACACTGCTCAAGATCCTCGCGGGAGTGCACCGCCAGGACGGCGGCCGGATGGTGCTCGGGGGGCGCGAGGTGAGCTTTTCGAGCCCGGCCGACGCCGCCGGCCACGGGATCGGGGTCGTGCATCAGGAGCAGTCGCTGCTGCCGAACCTCACCGTCGGCCAGAACCTGATCCTCGGGCACGAGGGCGACACCGCCCGTGCCGGATTCCTCCGCCGGCGCCGGATCCGCGCCCGCGCCCAGGACATGTTGTCCGTGGTGGAGTCGACGGTCGACCCCGGTGCGCTCACCGAAACGCTCGGTTTCGCGCAGCGACAGATGGTGGAGGTGGCGCGCGCCGTCGCGTCCAGGCAGTCCGAACACCCGCCGCTCCTCATCCTCGACGAGCCGACATCGGTGCTCGAACCCGAGGATGTCGAGGTGCTCCACCGCCGGGTCACCGCTCTCAAGGAGCGTGGTTCCGTCATCTTCGTCTCGCACCGTCTCGACGAAGTCCTCCGCTTCTCCGACCGCGTGTACGTGCTGCGCGACGGCAAGGTCGTCGGCGAGCGGATCGCCGCGGCGGCAACCGAATCCGAGCTGTACCAGCTGATGATCGGCAAGGGTGCGGCCGAGGAGATCTACTCGTCGGAGCGCAAGCGCGCCGTCTCCCGGACCGGCACGCCTACGCTCTCGGTCCGCGACCTCACGTGTGGCGGCAAGGCGACGGGCGTCTCGCTCGACGTCCACGCCGGCGAGATCGTGTCGGTGGTGGGGGTGGTCGACTCCGGCCGCGAGGAGGTGGCCCGCGCCGTGTTCGGCGCCGTCCCCATTGATTCCGGAACCGTCGAGATCGACGGGCAGCGTTCGGCGCCCCGATCACCGGCGGACGCCGTGCTGTCCGGTGTCGCGTACGTTCCCGCCGAGCGTCGCGTCGAGGGCATGATCGCCGGGGCGACCGTCGCGCAGAACATCGCGACGGTGCATCCGGTGAAGGCGGGCGGCGGCCGCATCTCCTCCGGCGCCCGAGTGCAGGAGACGGCGCGCACCTGGATCGACACACTCGGCATCCGGCCCGCCGACCCCGACGCCGACATCGCGCGACTGTCGGGCGGCAACCAGCAGAAGGCCGTGGTCGCCAAGTGGATCCTGGGCGACGGCCTGAAGGTGCTGGTGCTCGACCACCCCACCCGCGGGCTCGACATCGGCGCGAAGGAAGACCTGTACGCACTGTTCCGCGATCTGTCCGAGCGGGGAGTGGCGATTCTGGTGCTCGCCGACACCCTGGACGAGGCGATCGGCCTCGGCCACCGCGTGATCGTGATGCGCGACGGTGAGATCACCGCCGAGTTCGACTCGCCGCCCGGAAACCCACCCAGCAAACTCCAACTCCTCGAGAAGATGATGTGATCGCCGTGGCAACAGAAACTTTCACCGAGAGGACTTCCGCCGAGACGCGCGCACCCGGGGGTGCGGCGGCCGCGGTGTCCCGGACGACGCGGGACCGGCTGCGCCTGGCGGGACCGTCGGTCGTGCTGGTCGCGCTCGTCCTCCTCGTCGCGCTCGCCGAACCGAACTTCCTGTCCGTGAACGCCCTCGCCGTGGTCTCGGCGCAGGCGGTCCCGATCCTGCTGCTGGGGCTGGGGCAGATGTTCGTCATCCTCACCGGCGGCATCGACCTGTCGGTAGCGGCGCTCGCGTCGCTCGCCACGGTGATCCTGGCGACGGCGATCGGGTCGCTCGGCCCGCTCGCGGTCGTCGTCACCCTCGTGGCGCTCACCCTGATCGGTGCGCTGACCGGTCTGCTGATCGTGTTCGGGCAGGTCCCGTCGTTCGTCGTCTCGCTCGGTGCGCTGGGATTCTGGGGTGCGGTCGCGCTCGTCGCCTCGGGATCGACCACCATCTACATCAGCGAAGGCTACGACGCGATCTTCTGGCTCAGTTCGTGGACGGTGCTCGGACTGCCGATGGCGGTGTGGGCGGGCGTGGCCGCGGTCGCCGCGGTGTTCTGCGCGATGCGGTTCTCGCCGCGGGGCAACGTCTTCCACCTCGTCGGGCTGGGGGAGATCGCGGCGATGATGAGCGGCGTCCGGACCCGGGTCGTCCGGGTCGGAGCCTTCGCCCTGTCCGGCTTCTTCGCGGGAGCCGCGGGTATCGTGTTGTCGGCCCAGCAGCAGAGCGCCGCACCGCAACTCGCGGATTCGCTGCTGCTTCCCGCGATCGCGGCCGTGCTGGTCGGCGGTTGCGCCATCACCGGTGGAATCGGTGGCGCGTGGCGGGTGCTCGTCGGCGCCCTGGTGGTCACCGTCCTCCGGGTGGGCGGTTCGGTGGCCGGCATCGATCCCAGCTTTCAGCAGATCGTGTACGGCGTGGTCGTCATCGTCGCGGTCGCCGTCACGCTCGACCGCAGCCGGCTCTCGATCATCAAATAGGACTCTGTGTGAGTGTGAGATTCGAAGGAGAACGATGAGTACGACGGCACGCGGTGCGGTGATTCACGAAGTGGGCGGCAAGTGGGAGGTCGACGATCTCGTCCTCGCCGAGCCCGGTCCCGGAGAGGTGCGGATCAAGGTGATGGCGTCCGGGCTGTGCCACTCCGACGATCACCTCGTCACCGGCGACATCCCCAACACGCTGCCGCTGGTCGGCGGTCACGAGGGTGCCGGGGTGATCGACGCGGTCGGTCCCGGGGTGACCCGGCTCGCCGTCGGTGATCACGTCGCCACCGCCTACCTCCCCGCCTGCGGAACTTGCGCCTGGTGCGCGCAGGGGATGCAATATATCTGCGATACGGGGGCCGGTATGGAGGCTGGTTTCATGCTCGACGGAACGGCGCGGTTCGCCACACAGTCGGGGCGGCCGATCGGCGCCATGCAGCGCCTCGGCACGTTCGCGAACTACCTCGTCACCTCCCAGGCCCAGGCCGTGAAGATCGACGCGGACATCCCGTTCGACGTGGCCTGTCTCGTCTCGTGCGGGGTTGCGACCGGCTGGGGCTCCACCGTGAACGGCGCGGGCGTCCGTCCCCGGGACACGACGCTGGTCGTCGGGGTCGGCGGTGTGGGGATCAACGCGGTGCAGGGTGCCCACCACGCGGGGGCCGCGCACGTCGTCGCCGTCGACCCGGTGGCGTTCAAACGCGAACGTGCCCTCGAACTCGGCGCCACCCACGCGTACGCGTCGATCGACGAGGCCATGCCGTTCGTCCGCTCGGTCACCAACGGCCAGGGCGCCGACAACGCCGTCGTCACCGTCGGCGTGGTGGACGGTCAGCTGATCGCCGACGCGTTCGGCGCCGTCCGCAAGGAGGGCACCGTCGCGGTCGTCTCGATCGGCCAGAACGCACCGGGGATCCCGATCAGCCCGCTCGAACTGGTGGTCTACGCCAAGCACCTGCGCGGGGTCCTGTTCGGCAACTGCAACCCCACCCGGGACATCCCGGCGCTCCTCGACTACTACAAGTCGGGACGATTGAAGCTCGACGAACTGATCACCAGGCGATACGCCCTGGACCAGGTGAACGACGCCTACGCGGACCTGCACGCAGGGCTCAACCTGCGCGGCGTCCTCATCCACGAACACTGACAAGGAACGGCTCCAGATGTCGACAGTCGAAGCAACACACCTCCGCACCTACGGGCACTTCATCGGTGGCCGGGCGGTGCCCCAGTCGGACACCACGTTCGAGCGGATCAGCCCGGCCGACGGCCGCGTACTCGCGACGTACACCGCGGGCACGCGCGCCGACGCGCTCGACGCCGTCGCCGTCGCCCGCACGGCGTTCGACGAGGGTGAATGGCCGCACTGGACCGCGATGGACCGCGGCCGCGCGCTCCTGCGCTGCGCTGGGCTGATGCGCGAACACGAGGAACACCTCGCCCGCATCGACGCCGAGGAGACCGGCAAGCCGATCACCCTCGCCCGCGGTGACGTCGCGGCGAGCATCGAGTTGTTCGAATACGCGGCGGCCCTGGCCATGACGATGCACGGTGAGGCACACACGGCGCTGGGCGACGACTGCACCGCCATGGTGGTCCGCGAGCCGGCCGGTGTGGTCGGCATGATCATTCCCTGGAACTTCCCACTGCTCCTGCTCGCGCAGAAGCTGCCGTTCGCGCTCGGCGCCGGCTGCACCGCGGTGATCAAGCCCGCGGAGTTCACGTCCGGCACCGCACTCGAACTGGCCCGGTTGCTCACCGAGGCCGGCGTCCCCGACGGCGTGGTGAACGTGGTCACCGGTGCCGGTTCGGTGGTCGGCGCACCCCTCGCGGAGAGCCCGTTCGTCGACATCCTGTCGTTCACCGGGAGCACCGAGACGGGCAAGCGCATCGTGGAGGCGTCCGCGGGCAGCGTCAAGAGGCTGTCGATGGAACTGGGCGGCAAGGCCGCCAGCGTCGTGTTCGCCGACGCAGACCTCGACGACGCCCTCGACGGGGTGCTGTTCGGGGTGTTCTTCAACCAGGGCGAATGCTGCGTGTCGGGCGCCCGGCTCCTGATCCAGGATTCGATCGCGGACGCTTTCCTGAGCCGCCTCGTCGAGGCCGCCGGCCGCATCACGGTGGGCGGTCCGCTCGACGAGGCGAGCGAACTGGGTCCGATGATCGACGCGGGCCACCTCGCGAACGTGCTCGGCCACATCGACGCGGCGCGGCGCGACGGTGCAACCGTCCTGACCGGTGGTGGACGGCTCGACGGCGAGAACTGGGGACGAGGGCATTTCGTCGCTCCCACGATCCTCGACGGCGTCGGCGAAGAATCCGCCGCCTTCCAGGAGGAGATCTTCGGCCCCGTCCTCACCGTCACCCGGTTCAGCGACGTCGACCACGCCATCCGGCTCGCGAACGCCACGGAGTACGGACTGGCCGGGTCGATCTGGACCAAGAACATCGACAAGGCACTGCGGGTGGCCCGCGAGATGCGCAGCGGCCGGGTGTGGGTGAACACCACCATCGACGGCGCCCCGCAACTGCCTGCCGGCGGCATGAAGCAGAGCGGGTTCGGCCGCGAGATGGGCCAGGCCGGCTTCGACGAGTTCACCGACGTCAAGACCATTCAGATCCGCACCGGACCACGCACCCGCGTGTTCCCGAACTGGACCGGAGGCAACCGATGAGTGCAGGCACCTACGACTACGTCATCGCGGGCGGTGGCACGGCGGGCTGTGTGCTCGCCGGGCGGCTGACCGAGGATCCGACGGTTCGGGTTCTCCTGCTCGAGGCCGGCGGCAACGACCGGCATCCGTTCATCCACGTGCCCGCGGGATTCGCGAAACTGACCGCGAGCAAATACGACTGGGGATTCTCGAGTGTCCCCCAGGAGCATTGCAACGGGCGCGTCATCCCGCTCGCTCAGGGCAAGGTCATCGGCGGGGGCGGCTCGATCAACGCCCAGGTGTTCACCCGCGGCGCGCACGAGGACTACGACGAGTGGGCGCTGAAATACGGTTGCGCCGGATGGTCGTTCGACGAGATCCAGAAGTACTTCCTCCGGTCCGAGGACAACGAACGACTGTCGGCGCCGTACCACGGGACCGACGGGCCGCTCGGAGTGTCCGACCCGATCAACCCGCACCCGCTGTCGAAGTCGTTCGTCCAGGCGGGGCAGGAATTCGGCCTGCCGTTCAACGGCGACTTCAACGGCGATCACCAGCACGGTGTCGGCCTCTACCAGACGACCACGAAGAACGCCCGCCGGTGCAGCGCCGCGGTCGGGTACCTCGCACCCGCCAGGAAGCGTCCCAACCTGACGGTGCGGGAGAACGTCGCCGTGTCGCGGGTTCTGCTCGACGGCGGACGCGCCACCGGGATCGAGGTGCTCACCCCGCACGGTGTGGAGACGTTCCGCGCGTCGCGCGAGGTGCTCGTCGCCGCCGGCGCGTTCGGATCGCCGAAGATCCTGCAGCTGTCCGGGATCGGGCACCCGGACGATCTGCGGGACGCGAATGTCGAGGTGGCCCATGCCCTTCCGGGGGTCGGCCGGAACCTGCACGATCACTGCGATCTCGACGTCATCTACGAACTCCGCGAGTACCAGAGTCTCGACCGCCTGAACCTGATCCGTCYGGCCACGGCCAAGGCGGGACTCGAGTACGCCGCCTTCCGGCGGGGCCCGCTGGCGTCGACGGTCGTCGAGGCCGGTGGGTTCAGCTTCGGGCACGCGCAGGAGTCGATCCCGGACCTGCAGTTCCACTTCCTGCCCGCCGCCGGCGTCGAGGCAGGCGTCGCGGCGGTCCGCCCGGGGTACGGCTGCACCCTGAACTCGTACGCGCTGCGGCCGGAGAGCCGCGGTACCGTGAAGATCAGGTCGAACGATCCCACCGCCCAGCCGCTGATCGACCCGAACTTCCTCGCCACCGACTTCGACCTCGAGTCGAGCATCGAGGGGCTGCGGCAGAGCCGGGAGATCATGGCGCAGTCGTCGATGGCCCGGCACATCAAGGCGGAGCACCTGGCAGGCGGCCTGTCGGTGAACACCAAGGACGACTACGTGAAGTTCGTTCGCGCGTACGGCCGCACCTCGTACCACCCGGTCGGCACGTGCGCGATGGGCGTCGGCGACGACGCCGTGGTCTCACCGGAACTGAAGGTGAGGGGCATCGAGGGTCTGCGGGTGGTCGACTCGTCCGTCATGCCGCGGATCGTCAGCTCCAACACGCAGGCTCCCACCGTGATGATCGCCGAGAAGGCCGTCGATCTGATCCGTGGGGAAGGATGACCGGATGACCACATTTTCCGGACTGACCGCAGACGTCGCCCGTGAGGCCGTCGAACTCGCCCTCCCGTCGATCGAGAACCTGTCCCACGGAAGCCCGGGGCACCTCGTCGTGCTCCGGCCGGGCGTCGCCCCGTCCGCCGATGCGGAGTTGCCCGTCATCTACCGCCGCAGCTGGGGTGAGAAGAAGGACTGGCGAGGGCCGTACGACGCGATCGCCGAGTCGAAGGCGCGGATCAGCTGGACCACCGGACTGCCCTCGCACGCCGTGCAGCAGCTGCACCCGTACCTCTACCAGCAGGGGTGGACCAAATGGGGTGGCAGCGCCGTGGGCGAGGGCGGGCTCGTCGTGGCGTACAGCGGCGACAAGTGGTTCCACGACCAGTTCTACTCGGAGCTCGTCGTTTCGGCGATCAAGGTGGTGTGCCTCCGCGAGATGGACGCCGTGCTGCGCGACCCGGGCACCCTGTTCCTCGGCAACGGAAGTGAGAATCCATGAAGGTGAACGACACTCGGAGATTCGGGCGCGCCGGCTTCGGCGTCACCCTCCTCGGCTACGGCGGTGCGCCCATCGGCAACATCTTCCGGCCGATCCCCGAGGTGGACGCCCAGGCGCAGATCGCCGAGACGTGGAACATGGGTGTGCGGTCGTTCGACACCGCACCCATGTACGGGCACGGACTGTCCGAGCACCGATTGGGCCACGCACTGCTGACGGAGGACCGCGAAGGCTACGTGTTGTCCACGAAGGTCGGGCGCACGCTGACACCCGCGGCGCGTGGGTCGTTCGACACCGGGATCTGGGTGGACACCCCGCCGTTCCGGGCCGACTTCGACTACTCGTACGACGCGGTCCTGCGGCAGGTGGAGGACAGTCTGCAGCGCATGTGCCAGGACCGGTTCGACATCCTCTACGTGCACGACGTCGACCGGTACACGCACGGCGACGCCCAGCCCGCGCGGTTCGCGGAGGCGCTCGCGGGTGCGTTTCCCGCACTGATCCGGTTGCGGGACGAGGGTGTGGTCCGGGCGATCGGTATCGGGGTCAACGAGGCCGACGTCTGCGTCGACGCCCTCGAACGCGTCGACCTCGACTGCGTCCTCCTCGCGGGAAGATACACACTGCTCGAGCAGGATCCGGTGAAGGGCCTGCTGCCCCTCGCCGCGGAACGCGACGTCGCGATCGTGCTCGGCGGTGTGTTCAACTCGGGTGTCCTGGCCACCGGCGCGGTGCCCGGCGCCAAGTTCAACTACCAGCCGGCGCCGGAAGAGGTGCTCGGCCGGGTACGCGACTTCGAGAAGTTCTGCGCGCGCCACGGGGTTCCGTTGGCGGCCGCGTCGATTCAGTTCGCGGCCGCGCATCCCGCGGTGCGGGAACTCCTGCTGGGCGCCAGGAGCTGCGACCAGTTGCGGCAGAACGCGGCCTGGCTCGAACACCCGATCCCGGCCGAATTCTGGCAAGACCTGCGCGCTGCGGGGCTGATCCGGGAGGAGGCGCCCACCCCGACCTGACCGCCGGTCACATCGTGTACGGAGACGTCGAGTTCTGCAGTTCCTCCAGGAAGTCGGAGGGGACCGTCGGCCGGTCCGGGGGCCAGTCGCCGGCCAGTTGATCGGCCCGCAGATCCGCGACCAGTGCGACGACGAAGGGCCCGCCGTCGGGAAGTACCCGGTGGAGTCCGCGCGCCGCGCAGATCGAGGCGATGGACGCGAGTGCCTGCTTCGCCTCGTCTTCGCGGCCCGCCGCGGCGAGGCACGCCACCCGGAGGCGTTCGGCCAGCAGGTGGCCGCGGTTGCGGCCGGTGCCTGCCAGCCGGTCGGTCCACTCCTGCGTCCACGCGCACGCCGTCTCGATGTTCTCGCGGGCCCCGGTGGCGAGCAGCATCCGGACCGCGGTGGCCTCCTCCACCTGCGCGACGATCTCGTCGATGCCCGCGACCGGGCGCCGCCGGTTCTCGTAGCGGACCGGGTCCGGTGCGCCGAGGGTCGGATGCGGGGCGATCCCGAGTCGCCGGCGTTCGTTCTCGACGCGGGCCCGCAGGCGGGCGAGGGAGAAGGTCCCGGCCACCTCGAGTCCGGCGTGGAGGCGTTTCGTCGCTTCCTCCCGGTCGCCGCGCAGCGCCTTGACGTGCGCTCCGGAGACGAAGCGGGCGACCTTGAAGTCCACCCCGCCGGTCTCGATAGCCAGGGTGTATCCGTCGTCGAGGAGACGCTCCGCCTCCTCGACGTCCCCGCGTTCGTAGAGCACCTCACCGAGCAGCGACCCCGCGAGCCGGGCGGACGGTGCGCGCGGCCCGCCCAGTTTCCGGCCTGCGCGGCGGGCGCGCCGGAAACGGTCGACGGCATCGTCGATGTCGAGTTGCTCGTACGATGCGACACCCAGATAGCTCTGGCCGTGAACGACGTTGTGCGGTCCCTTGTTCCGCTCGTAGAAGGGCCGCGCGACCTCCTGGATCCTGCGCACTTCCGCGAAGTCGAAGCGGTACACGGCGGCGAACGTGGTGACGTTGAACGCGGCGCACACCACCCACGGGTGCAGCGACTCCGGCCGGGCGAGGCAGTCGCCGACGAGTTCGTCGATCCGTTCGGTGCGGTCGTTGCGCAGTTCCGCCACGGCACGCACGACGCCCGCCTCCGCCCGCAGATCCGCCGTGTCGCCCGCGCTCGCGTCGCCGTGGGCGAGCGCCCGTTCGGCTCGTTCGAGGGCCCGTTCGGCGGCCGTGGTCCGGTTCGCCATCGCGTTCGCCCACGCCGTCGTGACCTGCAGCCGGGCGCTCGCGGCGACGAGACCCGGCGGCAGCATGTCGACCACCGCGGACAACGTCGCCGACTGCGACTGCTCGAGCAGCAACAACCCGTCGGCCTCGACGAGTTCCACGGCACGTTGCTCTTCGCCGCCGGCGAGGGCGTGCTCGACGGCTTCGCGGAGCAGGCTGTGGTCGCAGAACCAGCGGGACGCGGCGCGGTGCAGTTCCCGGATGCGGTCGGGCTGGTCGCGTTCGAGCCTGCGGCGCAGGAACTCGGCGAACAGGGTGTGGTAGCGGAACCACGTTCGCTCGTCGTCGATGTGGCGCAGGAACAGGTCCCGGTCCTCGGCCGCCTCGAGCAACGCCTGCCCACGGGCGGTGCCTGCGAGCGTGCCCGCGAGACTGCCGCACGTGCGTTCGGTGATCGAGGTGGCCAGCAGGAAGTCGAGCATCTCGGGTTCGAGGGTATCGAGGACGTTCTCGGCGAGGAATTCGCCGATCGCGTGGTGGCGCCCGGACAGTCCGGCGATCAGCTCCGACGGATCGGCCCGCCCGCGCAGCGACAGCGACGCCAGTTGCAGCGCCGCCACCCAGCCGTCCGTGGAGTCGCGGAGTTCGGTGACGTCCTCGCTGTCGAGGGGCAGGCCGCCGAGGTCGACGAGGAACGACTGTGCCTCGGAATCGTCGAAACGCAGTTCCGAATAATCGATTTCGACGAGTTCGTCCTTGACCCGCATCCGGCTCATCGGCAACCCGGCCCGGGTCCGGCTCGTCACCACGACCTGAAGGTGGTGGCATCCGTTGTCGAGGAGGAACTCCAGGGCGGCGATCGTCGCGGGTTCCGACACCCGCTGCCAGTCGTCGATGATCAGGGCGATCCGTTCGCCGCTCTCGTGGATCTGGTTGACGAGCGAGGTGAGCACGTACCGTTCGGCCTCGTCGTCGTGCTCCTCGAGGACTTGGCCGAGTTCCTTCGCCAGGTTGGGGCGCACGCGGCGGATCGCCTCGATGAGGTGCGCGACGAACCACACCACGTTGTCGTCGTCGCTGTCGACGGTCAGCCACGCGACCGCGACCCCCTCGTCGGCGAGGACGTTCCGCCACTGGGCGGCGAGGGTGCTCTTGCCGAATCCGGTGGGACCGTGGATCACGGTCAGCAGGCGACGGCGGCCGGCCCGCAGCAGGTCGATCAGCCGGCCGCGCTCCACGAGTTGCCGGGTCGCGGCGGGCGGCCGGAACCGGGTGGCAGGTGCGGGCGGCGGCGTCGACGTATATTTCGCCCTTCCGGTCGTGGAGGTCCGGAACGGACCGGAGACGGTCGAGACCGTGCCGTGCGAGGGGTCCTCGCCGTGATGGACACCGGGGTCGACGGGCATCGCCATCTCGTCCACGGCCAGACCGTGGTGGCGCTCGACCTCCCGCAGTTCGTCTCCGAAGGCGGCGGCGGACGCGGGGCGATCTTCCGGTTTCCCGGCCATCGCCCGCTGGATCACGGCGCTGAGGTCCTCGGGGAATCCCTCGCTGCGCAGGTCCGGGACGGGCTGGGTGGTGATGCGCAGGAACTGCGCGATCACCTCCTCGCCGTTGTGCCGTTCGAACGCGGCGTGCCCGGTGATCGCGCTGAACAGGGTCGCGCCGAGGCTGTACACGTCGGACGCGGCGGTCGGGGTCCGCCCCGACAGCACCTCCGGCGCGGTGAACGCGGGGGACCCGGTGACGGTGCCCGCCGTCGTCTCGAACGCCCCCGACATCCGGGCGATCCCGAAATCGGTGAGTTGGGGTTCGCCGTACTCCGTGAGCAGGATGTTTCCCGGTTTGACGTCCCGGTGGAGAATGCCGACCCGGTGCGCCGTTTCGAGGGCGCCGGCG
Source organism: Rhodococcus sp. P4_B6 (assembly GCF_056402215.1). Taxonomy (NCBI): domain Bacteria; kingdom Bacillati; phylum Actinomycetota; class Actinomycetes; order Mycobacteriales; family Nocardiaceae; genus Rhodococcus; species Rhodococcus sp. P4_B6. Next base: position 77,117 of record NZ_JBFUHV010000018.1, read on the forward strand.
AGTTTCACCCCGATGCGCACGGCGTCGCTCCAGGGGATGGGACCGCGCCGCCGGATCTGCGCGTCCAGCGAATCGTGGGGGTGGTACTGCATCACGATGTACGGCCTGCCGGTGTCGGTGGTCCCGACCTGCATGATGTTGACGATGTGCGGGTGGCCGCTCAGCCTGCCCATGGCGCGCTGCTCCCGCAGGAAGCGCTCGAGGTTCTCGGCGTCGAGCGCGGAGGTGAGAACCTTCACCGCCACCGTGCGGTCGAGTTCCGGTTGCGCGCACCGATATACCACCCCGAACCCACCGTGCCCGATCTCCTTGGCGTCCTCCAGCCCGACCGCGGACAGCTCGGCCGTGAAGGTCGCAGACACCGACTCACGCTGGGTGGCGAGCGGGTCGAAATCGGTCATGCCACCACCTCTTCGCTCGCCATCGAGCATATCGCGGCAGGGGTGACGCCGAGGCCGGACAATCGAGCGATGCCACACGTGCGGAAAGTCGTGGATCTGTCCCACACCATCGGGCCCGGGATGCAGGTGTATCCCGGCGACCCGGTGCCGACCCTGATCCGGCACTGCACCCTCGAGCGCGACGGCTACAACGTCCTGGACGTCCGGATCGGTTCGCAGTCCGGGACGCACGTCGACGCCCCGGCGCATCTGAAGGCGGGGGCGGCGACCATCGACCTGCTGGCGCCGGAGTTGTTCGTCGGCCGCGGCGTCGTGTTCGACGTGCGCGGGGTCGGTGCGCGGCAGCGGATCACCCCGGACCTGATCGGGTCCCGGACGGACGACGTGCGGCCGGGCGACATCGCCGTGTTCCATACCGGGTGGTCTCGCCTTTACGGCACGGATGCCTATTACACGCATCCGTTCCTGGACCCCGCGCTGTGCGCACTGCTGCTCGACCGGGGAGTGCGGACGTTCTGCCTCGACGCCCCGAGCGTCGACGAGACACCGGACGATGAGCACACCGATGCCGGATATCCGGTTCACCATCTGATCGCCGACGCAGGCGGCGTGATCGGCGAGAACCTGTGCCGGCTCGACCGGATCGACTTCCCCGACCCGCTCGTCAGCCTCCTACCGATCGCGCTGGAGGCCGGCGACGGAGCCCCCACCCGGGCCGTGGCGATGCACCTGGCCGACTAACGTGCTCAACCACCGGCGACGGACTGCAGAATCTGCAGTTCCTGCCCGGGGGTCACCGCGGTGCCGACGCCGCCGAGGAGCCGGACGTCCTCGCCGTCCACGTAGACGTTGACGTACCGCCGCAGGGCGCCGGTCTCGTCCCGAATCCGGCGGCCGAGAATCGGGAACTCTCCCGCCAGGACGTCGAGCACCTGGGAGACCGTCGAAGCGGAGTCGAGGGGCACGTGCACGGAGCGCTCCCCGCCGACGATCGACGCCAGCGCCCGCGGAACCCGAACGGTGACACCCTCGCTCATGATTCGATCACCGCGGCCCGCACGCACAGCACGTCGGGCAGGTGCGCCGCCACCGTGCGGAAGGTTGCGCCCTCGTCGGCGCTCCCGTAGACCTCGCCGCCGCGCGTGCCGAAATACACGCCGACCGGGTCGGCGGTGTCCACGGCGGCGGCGTCGCGGAGCACCACGTTGTAGTCGCGGTCCGGCAGCCCGCTGTCGAGGCGCGTCCAGCTGTTCCCGGCGTCGTCGCTCCGGTAGACGGCCGGCCGGCCGTCGGGCGGGATGCGTTCACCGTCCGCCTCGATCGGAACCACCCACACCGTTCCCTCGCGGCGGGGATGGGTGAGCATCACGAACCCGAAGTCCGTCGGCAGTCCGTCCGCGATCGACTTCCACGTGTCGCCGCTGTCGTCGGAGCGGTAGACCCCGTGATGGTTCTGGGCGTACAACCGGTCGGGGACGACGCCGTCGCGGGCGATCTTGTGGACGCACTGGCCGAACTCCGGGTTCGGGTCCGGGAGGAAGTAGGCGGTGATCCCGGTGTTGCGCGGCTCCCAGGACACACCCCCGTCCGTGGTGCGGTACACGCCTCCGGTGCTCATCGCGACGTGCACGGTGTTCTCGTCCTGCGGATGCGGGACGACGGAATGCGCTGCGGCGCCGCCGTATCCGGCCCCCCACTCGGGCCGGTGCGGATGGTCCCACAGTCCGCGTTCGAGGTCGAAATGCTCGCCGCCGTCGACCGACCGCCACACCGAGATGGGCTCACACCCCGCCCACACGACACCGGGACGGTTGTCCGTGTCGGGCCGGATCTGCCACACCCGCTCGAGTGCGGCGCCGTCGCCGTCGCCGAAGTGGATGGCGCCGTGGTCCGGTTCGGTCCAGGTGGCGCCCAGATCGTCGGAATGTGCGACGGTCGGACCCCAGTGTTCGGACCGGACCCCGACCAGGATGCGGGTGCGTCCACTCCGTGTGTCGATCCCGATGCTCGGAATCTCGTTCATCAGGAAATGCGGGCCTGACAGCGACCAGGTGTCGCGGTCGCAGCTGGTGGCGAGCCACAGGCCCTTCTTCGTTCCGATCGCGAGCAGGACGGTGTCGGCTGCGCTCATGAATCCATCGGACCACTCGGTCCGCCGGATGGCAACGACCGGGCGGGAACCTCTCAGCGCGAGGGTCCGTGCCCGATCCGCGCCCGCAGGTGGCTCAGTGCCCGGTGCTGCGCGACGCGGACGGCGCCCGGTGTGGTGTCCAGGACTCGCGCGGTCTGTTCGGCCGACATTCCCACGATGACGCGCATGAAGAGGATCTGCTGGTGCCGGACCGGGAGGGTCTCGACGAGCAGTCCCATCTCGCCGCGCAGTTCGTCGCGCAGGACGTGATGCTCGGGGCTGTCCTCGACGTCCACCACGTGATGCGCCGCGGCGGCGCGCGCGGTCGGCGGTACGGACATCCGGGTGGCGCGTCGCCGCGCGTCGGACACCTTGTGTGCGGCGATGCCGAAGATGAACGACAGCAACGACTTTCCCTGGTTCTGATACGTCCGCAGGGCGCTCATCAACGCGAGGCACACGTCCTGGGTGACGTCGTCGGCGGTCGTGTGCGGGTGATCCACCGATTCGAGCCGGGTGGTGCAGTAGCGGTGCACGAGCGGGTGCGCAATGCGGAGAACCTCTTCGACGGCGTCTTCGTCGCCCGTCGCTGCGTACGGCGCGAGTCGTTCCAACTCGGCTCTGGCGTCCAATTCGATCATGGTGTTCTCCCTGTTCCTGCGGCTGTATCCAGCCTCGGGGGAACACGCGATCGTCGATAGGCACCGCAGGGTGCGGAAGTCACCACCCCGGCTACGACTTCATAGCGGGATCTAGGACACGCGCTAGATGAGCGCAGATTCGGCAACAGAGGTTGTTACCTTCGTGGTCATGGACCCTGTCCGTAACCCCTATGCACCCGGCGCGGGGCAACGCCCGCCGGAGCTCGCGGGACGAACCAGGCAGCTCGACGCGTTCGACGTGGTGCTCGAGCGGATCGCGCGCGCTCGACCGGAACGCAGTGTGATGCTGACGGGTCTGCGCGGGGTCGGGAAGACGGTCCTGCTGAACCACCTGCGGTCGGCCGCCATCTCTCGGCGGTGGGGAACCGGGAAGATCGAGGCCCGCCCCGATCAGGATCTGCGGCGGCCGTTGTCTTCGGCGTTGCACATGGCGATTCGGGAGATCGCGGGCTCGCACCGCGACCCCGACCGGGTGGAGGAGTTCCTCGGCGTCCTGAAGTCGTTCGCCCTGCGTGCGACAGCCGACAAGGGCATGCGGGAGCGGTGGCAACCGGGGATCGACGCGCCCGCGGTGAAGGGTCGCGCCGATTCCGGGGACATCGAGATCGATCTGGTGGAATTGCTGCTCGACGCGTCGTCCCTGGCCCGCGACGTCGGGGTCGGGATCGCACTGTTCATCGACGAGATGCAGGACCTCGGCGCCGCGGACGTCTCCGCGGTGTGCGGGGCCTGCCACGAACTCAGCCAGGACGCGGCCCCGCTGATCGTGGTCGGCGCCGGACTGCCGCACCTGCCCGCGGTGCTGTCGGCGTCCAAGAGCTATTCGGAGCGGTTGTTCAGCTACCACCGCATCGACCGGCTGGACCGGGTGTCCGCGGACCGGGCGCTGATCGCGCCCGCCGAGCGCGAGGACGTGAAGTTCACCGACGAGGCGCTCGACGCGTTGTACGCGGCGGCCGACGGCTACCCCTACTTCGTCCAGGCGTATGGCAAGGCGACGTGGGACGTGGCCGCGGCGACGCCGATCACGGAGGAGGACGTGCGGGTGGCCGAGCCGACCGCGGAGGAAGAACTGGCGGTCGGGTTCTTCGGTTCGCGGTACGAGCGCGCGACGCCGGCCGAGCGGGAGTACATGCGTGCGATGGCCGATCTCTCCGGGGACGACGGCCCGGTCGCGACGGCGGCGATCGCGTCCGAACTAGGCCGCAAACCCGCGTCGCTGTCACCGGCGCGGGACGGGCTGATCAAGAAGGGCCTGATCTATTCGGCCGAGCGCGGGTCGATCGGATTCACCGTGCCGCACTTCGGCAGATATCTGCGTGCGCAGAACGACTAGCAGAATCTAGCTCTCTCTACGGATTTCAGTAGAGAATCGAAGATTGTCCTGTCGAGTCCCGGACGTGTGGTTCGGGCGCTGGCCCTCGCCGTGGCTCCGGCGCATGCTGGAGGTACGACGAAGGGATCAGCGATGTCGGACACTGTCGCCCGCAAGGTCATCGGTGCACACCTCCTCGACGGCCGGATGGAACCGGGAGAGGAGATCTCGATTCGGATCGATCAGACCCTCACCCAGGACGCCACCGGAACCCTGGTGATGCAGGAACTCGAGGCGCTCCACCTCGATCGCATCAAGACCGAGTTGAGCGCGCAGTACGTCGACCACAATCTGCTGCAGGCCGACGAGAAGAACGCCGAGGACCACGAGTTCCTCCGCACCGCCGCCCTGCGGTACGGGCTGTGGTTCTCGAAGCCGGGCAACGGGGTCTCTCATCCCACCCACATGCAGCGCTTCGGTGTTCCCGGCAAGACGATGATCGGTTCCGACTCGCACACCCCGGCAGCCGGATCGCTGGGCATGCTCGCGATCGGCGTCGGTGGGCTCGAGGTCGCCATGGCGATCGCGGGTCAGCCCCTGCACCTGCGGATGCCTCAGATCTGGGGTGTGGAGTTGACCGGCAGGCTCCCCGACTGGAGTTCGGCGAAAGACGTCATCCTCGAGATGCTCCGCCGCCATGGGGTGAAGGGTGGGCTGAACAGGATCATCGAATACCACGGGGAGGGGCTTGCGACGTTGACGGCGATGGATCGTCACGTCATCGCGAACATGGGCGCCGAACTGGGCGCCACGACGTCTATCTTTCCCGCAGACGACGCCGTCCGCGATTTCCTGCGCTCCGAGAGCAGGGAGGACGACTTCGTGGAACTGCTCGCCGATGCAGGCGCGGAGTACGACGTACACGAGTACCTCGACCTGTCGACGATCGTGCCGCTGATCGCGAAACCGTCTTCGCCGGGAAACGTGGTGCCCGTCCGGGAGGTCGCCGGTGAGGACGTCAGCCAGGTGGTGATCGGGTCGTCCGCCAATCCCGGACTGCGCGACTTCGCGATCGCTGCGGCCATGGTGTCGGGTAGGCAGACCGATCCGAGCGTGAGCTTCGACGTCAATCCGAGTTCGCGGGAGATCCTGGCCGATCTGACCAAGATGGGCGCCACGCTCGAACTCGTCGTAGCAGGCGCGCGAATTCACCAATCCGGGTGCATGGGCTGTATCGGCATGGGCCAGGCGCCGGCGACCGGGCGGAATTCTCTCCGGACGATGCCCCGCAATTTCCCGGGGCGTTCGGGCACCCGCGAGGATTCCGTGTGGCTGTGTTCACCGGAGACGGCGGCCGCGTCGGCTCTGACCGGGGTGATCACCGACCCGCGGGACTGGGCGGAGAAAGAGGGGATGCCGTACCCGGAGATCACACTTCCGGACCACGCGACGGTCAACACGGCCATGCTGGTGGCTCCGCTGCCGGAGGAAGAGGCTCGGCACGTCGAACTCGTGAAGGGACCCAACATCTCGTCCCTGCCCGAGTTTCCACCCCTGCCCGAGCGCATCGAGGCTCCGGTACTCCTGAAGGTCGGTGACAACATCTCCACCGACGAGATCTCTCCGGCCGGGGCACGGGCCCTGCCGTTCCGCTCCAACATTCCCAAGCTGTCCCGGTTCACGTTCACCCAGGTCGACGAGACCTATCCGGCGCGCGCGGAGGAGACGGCGAAGACCACCGGGCATTTCATCGTCGGCGGCGACAACTACGGGCAGGGGTCCTCGCGCGAGCACGCCGCGATCACCCCGCGCTACCTCGGATTGCATGCGGTGATCGCCACCTCGTTCGCCCGTATCCACTGGCAGAACCTCGCCAACTTCGGTGTGCTTGCGCTCGAATTCGAGAACCCGGACGATTACGACACGATCCGGCAGGACGACGTGCTGGTCCTCGACGGAGTGCGGGAGGCCATTCGTTCCGGCCCCCATCTGACCCTGTTCGACTCGACCCGTGACGTGGAGATCCCGGTGCGTCATCGGCTGTCCCCACGTCAGGTCGACGACGTGCTCGCGGGCGGATTAATTCCCCAGCTGGCACGCAGGGAGTGATCAGCCGGTCGCCGTACACTCGGCGCCGATGAATGGACTTCACTCGTTGTGGGAGCGCATGAGCGCCGTCAGCCCCGCGCCGGCTCCCTGGATCGTTCAGGTCACGGCGGTGGTGGCCGTGATACTCGTCCTCGAACCACACGCCTGGCGAATCACCCGCAATGTGGTGACCATCGTGCACGAGGGTGCGCACCTGGTGGTCGCCCTGCTGTTCGGTCGCACGTTGAAGGGGGTGCGGCTGCACTCGGACACGTCGGGTGTGGCCATCTCGTCCGGTAAACCGACCGGGATCGGCGTGGTCCTCATGACGTTCGCCGGCTACGTGGGTCCCGCCGTTCTGGGTCTCGGCGCGGCCTGGGTGCTGGGCACCCAGCACGCGGTCGCTGTGCTGTGGATCGGTGTCGTGGCTCTCGCGGCCATGCTGGTCCTCGTCCGGAACCTGTACGGATTGTTCTCCCTCACGGTGGTCGGGGCGCTGCTGTTCGGGCTCGTGTGGTTCGGCACGCAGGACCAGCAGGTGGCCGCGGCCTATCTGATCACGCTGTTCATGCTCGTCGCCGCCCCGAGACCGGTCCTGGAACTGCAGCGTCAACGGGCCCGCGGCGCGGCCCCGGAGTCGGACGCGGATCAACTGGCGCGGCTCACCCACGTTCCCGGCATCGTGTGGGTGGGATTGTCCCTACTCGTCACGCTGAGCTGTCTCGCGCTGGGTGGCTGGTGGATTCTCCGTCCCGTCGGCGGCTGAGATGCAGTCGAGGTAGCCGGCCAGGATCGGTCCGATGACGGCCAGCGCCTCCGGGTCGGTCATCTGCGCGTGCGGGCGGTCGACGGTGTGGGCGATCACGTCCCCGCCGATCCACGGGCGCCACGTCGCGCACGCGGCCGTGGGCCGGGAGCCGTCGCCGGCCGCGCCGAAGAACAGCAGGCTGCCGTCGAAGTGCCCGGGCACGAAGTCGGCGGCGGCGTCGATAACGTCGACGTAGTCCTCGTACAACCGGGCCAACTGTTCCGGACCCAGCTGTTCCGATGCGCCGCCCCCGAATTCCGCGAGCAGTTCCGGCAGTGTCGGTACCGGGACGTCCCGCTCCGCCGACGCGTAGCTGTCGATCATCGCGAGCACGCCGACGTCCTCGCCGCACGAGCGCAACTCGACCGCCATCGCGTGCGCGATCACGCCGCCCACGGAGTACCCGAGCAGGTGGTACGGCCCCCGCGGCTGCACGCGGCGGATCTCCCGCACGTAGCGGGCGGCGCGAGCCGTGATCGTCGTCAACCGGTCGCCGCCTTCGGTCACGGCGGGGGATTGCACACCCCAGACCGCGCGGTCGGGGCGCAGATGCGCGGTCAATCCCGAATAGCACCAGGCCAACCCGACGGCCGGATGGATGCAGAACAGCGGCTCCCGTTCGCCGTCCGCTCGCAGCGGCAGCAGCACCTCGAGCGCCGCGGAGGCGTCGGAGGCCGCGGCGAAACTCGACGAGATCCGCGCGGCGATGCTCTCCGCGGTCGCGTCGGTGAAGAACCAGTCGAGGCGGACCTCGACGTGCGTCGATGTGTGCAGCCGCGACGCCGCCCTGGTCGCGGACAACGAGTTGCCGCCCAGCTCGAAGAAATTGTCGTCCAGCCCCACCAGACCGGTGCCCAGCACGTCCGCGAACACCGCGGTGACCAGTTTCTCGGTGCGGGTCGTCGGGGGACGGAACCGCTGCGCCCGTGGCACACCCGGATCGGGGAGCGCCCGCCGATCCAGTTTGCCGTGGGGTGTCGACGGCAGTGCCTCCAGCACCACGATCTGGTTGGGCACCATGTACCGGGGCAGTCGCTGTGCCAGTTCCGCCGACACGGCACGGGTGTCCACGTCCGCGCCCGGACGCGGCACGACGTAGCCGACCAGCCGGGACCCCGTGGCCGGGGATTCGTAGACGGCCGCCGCGGACTGCGCGACGGCGGTGTTGCGGCGCAGCGCCGTCTCGATCTCCTCGAGTTCGACGCGCTGACCTCGGATCTTCACCTGGAGATCCCGCCGGCCGAGGTAGTCGATCGTGCCGTCGCGCCGGCGACTGACCACGTCGCCGGTCCGGTACATCCGCTGACCGGGCGGTCCCCACGGATTGGCCGGGAATCGGGAGGCCGTCGTCCCCGGCTGTCCGAGATACCCACGGGCCAACTGGGCGCCCGACAGGTAGAGCTCACCCGGGACGCCGGCAGGCACCGGATGCAGCCGCGAATCCAGCACGAGTGCACCGACACCGTTCTGCGGCACACCGATCGGGACGGTCGTATCGACAGGACCGACGACCGTGCGGGTCACGGCGACGGCCGTCTCGGTCGGGCCGTACTCGTTGTAGAGCACCGTGTCCGGGCACCGGGCGTGGAAACTGTGGGCGGTGTCCGGCGGCAGAACCTCGCCGCCGCAGGACACCTGCCGCAGTGACGTGAGATCCGCGTCGGGGATCGCGAGGATCTCGGCCAGCATCAGCGGAAGGAAGTATCCGGCGGTCACCCGGTGCCGACCGATCAGCTCGGCGAGATGCCGGGGGTCGCGGTGGCCGTCCGGGCGGGCGATCACCAGCCGCGCACCGGCGATCAGCGGCCACCAGAATTCGCGGACCGAGGCGTCGAACGTGTACTGCAACTTGAGCATCACCGTGTCGCCGGCGCCGAGCGGGTCGGTTTCCTGTCGCCAGGTCAGGAAGCTCACGACGGCCGCATGGGTCACGACGACCCCCTTGGGGGTGCCCGTCGATCCCGACGTGTGGATCACGTACGCGGGGTTCTGCGCCCTCAGGGGAGCGGTCCGGTCGACGTCGGAGACCGGCGACGGATCGACCCCGGACAGGTCCACCCGGTCGACGACGACGAGCCGTGTGTCCGCGGGCAGGACGTCGGCGAGGTCGAACCGATCGCGTTCGGTGGTGAGGACGACCCGCGCGTCCGAGGCGCGGATGATCTGGGCGTTGCGCTGCGCGGGCTGGTCGGGGTCGATCGGCACGTACGCCGCGCCCGTTTTCGCGACGGCATACATTGCGACGAGGAGGTCGGCGGAGCGGCGAATCGCCAATCCCACCAGAGACTCCGGGCCTGCACCTGCGTGGATCAGGTGGCGGGCGAGCCGATTGATCTGACGGTCGAGTTCACTGTAGGTGAGCACGCGGTCGCCGGCGACGACGGCGTCCGCGTCCGGCGACGTGGCGACGTGGCGTTCGAACAGATCGACGAGGGTATCACCGGGGGACGGCGCCGCGGCGGGGACATCCGGGTCCGGACCGACGAGGGCGAGGTCGCCGACAGCCCGATGCGGGTGCGCGACAGCCTCGCTCAACGTCCGGAGGAAACGTTCCCCCAGGTCCACGACCGTGTGATGGTCGAACAGATCGGTGGCGTAGGTGAACACGGCCGTGCGCCGGGTGCGTTCCGTCGACGGGCCGGGATCGGCGGTCACGGTGAGTTGCAGGTCGAATCGGGCCGACCGGGTGGGGGGAGTCGTCGCCGACACCCGTAGTCCGGGCAGGGTGAGCGGGGTGTGGTCGAGGTTCTGAAACGCGAGGGCCACCTGGAACAGGGGATTGCGGGCGCGTGACCGGGTGGGGTCGAGCGCCTCGACCACGGTTTCGAACGGGACGGTGGAGTGCGCGAACGCGTCGAGGTCGTCCTCCCGCACCCGGCCGAGCAGGTCCGCGAAGCTTTCCGCGGGACTCACCTCGGTGCGCAGAACCAGGTTGTTGACGAACATGCCGACCAGTTCGTCGAGCGCCTGATCTCCGCGTCCGGCGACGGGGGTACCGATCACGATGTCCGTGGACCCGCTCAGCTTCGCGAGCAGCACGGCGAACACGGCGTGCACCACCATGAACGGGGTGACGGCGCACGTCGACGCGGTGTGCTCGACGGCGCGGTAGAGCGCGTCGTCGAGCGCGAATTCGACGGTGCCGCCGCGGTGCGACGCGATGGCCGGATGCGGCCGGTCGGTGGGTAGCGACAACTGTTCCGGCGCACCGGACAACGTGTCCTTCCAGTACGACAGTTCCCGCGCCGCGACGGACCGCGGATCGTCGCTCTCGCCCAGCAGTTCGTGCTGCCACAGGGTGTAGTCCGTGTACTGGACGGGCAGTGGGGCCCACCGCGGCGCCTCGCCCGCGACCCGGGCCTTGTAGGCGGTCATCAGATCGTGGACGAGCAGCGCCACCGAGAACCCGTCCGCGCTGATGTGATGGACCATGACGGCGAGCACCCACTCGTCGGTGGCGAGAGCGAACAGCCGGGCGCGGATCGGCGGTTCGGCGCCCAGGGTGAAACCCTGCGACGCGAACGTCGCGACCCGCGCGGCGACGTCGCCCCTGGCCACGGATATCGGCCGGAGGGACGGGGTGGCCCGAGCAACCGGGACCACCTGCTGGTACGCGACGCCGTCACTGTCGGGATACAGGGTGCGCAGCGGTTCGTGCCTGCCGACCACATCCGCCACGGCCGCGGTGAGGGCGGCGACGTCGAGTGTTCCGTCGAGCCGCAGCGCCATCGGGATGTTGTATTCGGGGGAGCCGGGTGCGAGGCGGGCGAGGAACCACAGTCGTTGCTGCGCAGGCGACAGCGGCACGCGGGGCGGGCGCGGACGCACGGTCAGGGGCAGGTGCGCCGCGCCGTCGGTCTGCTCGGTGACGGCCGCCGCGAGTGCGGAGACGGTCGGGGTGTCGAAGACTGCGCGCACCGGCACCGACGTCTCCAGCGCGGCACCGATCCGGGAAACGGCGCGTGTCGCGGACAGCGATGTGCCACCGAGGGCGAAGAAGTTCTCGTCGCGTCCCACGAGGTCGAGCCCGAGGACCTCGGCGAACGCTGTCGCCACCACCCGCTCGGCGGGTGTGTGCGGGGCCTCGAAGTCGGTTGCGGCCGGAACGGGGTCGGGCAGCGCCGAGCGGTCCAGTTTCCCGTTGACGGTGAGCGGCACGGCGTCCACGACGACCACGATCGCGGGTACCAGTAGTGCGGGCAGGCGCGTCGACGCAAAGCGGATCAGCTGCTCCGGATCGACCGTCTCGCCCCGCTCCGGGAGCACGTACGAGACGAGTGCGTCGACACCGTCGCGCAGTTCGCGCACATCCGTCGCCGCGAACCGCACGCCCGGGTGGGTGAGGAGGGTCGCGTCGATCTCGCCGAGTTCGATTCGCACACCCCGCAGTTCGATCTGGGCGTCGTTGCGGTACAGGTACTCGATCGACCCGTCGCGGCGCCACCGGCCCACGTCGCCCGTCCGGTACATCCGGTCCCCGGCGCTGCCGAACGGGCAGGCGACGAACCGTGCGGCGGTGAGCGCGGGCCTGCGATGGTAGCCGCGCGCGACGCCGGGACCGCAGATGTAGAGTTCGCCGGCCACCCCCGTCGGAACCGGGTGCAGGCGCGCATCCAGCAGGACTATCGCGGCGCCGCGGACCGGGTGGCCGATGGTGACCGGCTGATCGGCCACCAACGGGTCGCTGATCGTCGTCATCACCGTCGTCTCGGTCGGGCCGTATCCGTTGAACAACGACATGTGTCTCAGCGGCGCCCACACTTTCACGAGGTCCGGCGGGCAGGGTTCGCCGCCCACCACGACCACCTGCAGGTCGTGCAGGCCGCGGGGGTCGACCGTCGCCAGCACCGTCGGCGTGGTGAACACGTGGCTGACCCGCTCCCCGGCCAGCACGTCCGTGAGCGGATCGTCGCCCTGCACCGTCGGAGGTGTGAGCACCATGCAGGCGCCCGCACCGAGAGCGAGCAGAATCTCCAGCACCGCGCCGTCGAAGCCGGGGGACGACGCATGCAGTGTCCGCGAGGCCGCCGTCACCGCATAGCGCTCCCGCTGTTCCACCGTGAAATCGGCGAGACCGGTGTGGGTCACCGCCACGCCCTTGGGTTTTCCCGTCGAACCGGACGTGTAGATCACGTACGCGGGGTGGCGCACCTCCAGCGGCCGCGAACGTTCGGAGTCCGCGATCGCGGCCGAAGAGTAACCGCGACATTCGGTTCGGAAGTCCGGGGAGTCGAGCAGCAGCCAGTCCGTCCCGTCCGGCGGGGCCGCGCGCTCCGCGACGGTGGTCAGCCCGAGTGCGGCGCCGGAGTCGCCCAGCAGGTACTCGATCCGCGCGGCGGGGTAGCGCGGGTCCACGGGCACGAACGCGGCCCCCGTCTTCGCGACGGCCCACACCGAGACGACGGACAGCGCCGAGCGCGGCAGCGCGAGAGCGACGATCGTCTCGGGTCCGGCCCCGCGCCGCATCAGCGCCCGGGCGAGACGATTCGACGCGGCATCCAGTTCGCGATACGTCATGGTCCGGCCGTCCGCCGTCAGCGCCGGACCCGCCGGATTCCGTTCGGCGGCCGCCGACATCAGGTCGGGCAGCGTCCGCGGCGGCAACGACGGCGCACCGGCGTGGCGTGTCGCCTTCTCCTCGCCGCCCCGGACGTCGATGTCACCGATCACCACGCGCGGATGGGCGAGTGCGGTGTGGAGCACCCGCCGGAAGCGGTCCGCGAACCCGGAAACGGTGGCCTCGTCGAACAGGTCGGTGGCGTAGGTGAAGACGCAGGAGAGGGGTCCGGGGCCGCCGTCGCCGTCGAGCGATTCGGAGACGGTGAGCTGGAGGTCGAATTTCGCCGTGTGCGTGTCGATCTCGACGACAGCGGCGGTGACCTCCGGCAGATCGACCACGACCGGTGCCGTGTTGTGATAGGCGAGCGCCAGCTGGAAGAGCGGATTGCGACCACGCGACCGCTCCGGCGCGACCGCCTCCACGATCTCCTCGAACGAGACGTCCGAGTGGGAGTAGGCGGCGAGGTCGACGTCCCGCACGCAGGCGAGGGTGCCGGCGAAYGAGTCGTGGAGTGCGAGGTTCGTCCGCAACACCAGGGTGTTGACGAACATCCCGACGAGGTCGTCGAGTGCGCGCGGCCCGCGCCCCGCGATCGGAGTGCCGATCACGACGTCCGCGGTACCGCCGAGCCTGGCCGCGAGAACGGCCAGCGCCGCGTGCACGACCATGAACGGAGTGGCGTCGTGGGTGCGCGCGAGGGCACGAATCTGCCGGTGTGTCTCCGCGTCGAGGGTGAACGCGACGTCGGCGCCGCGGTGCGTCGCGACCGGCGGGCGGGGACGGTCGAACGGCAGGGTGAGCAGTTCGGGCATCCCGGACAGGGTCTGTCTCCAGTACGCCAGACCCGGTTGCCGGTCCCGCAGTTCACGCTGCCAGAGGGCGTAGTCGGCGTAACGGACCGGCAGTGGCGTCCACACCGGTGTGCCACCCTGCACCCGCGCGCGGTACGCCGTCATCACGTCCCGGGCGAGCGGTCCCAGCGAGAACCCGTCGGCACTGATGTGATGGACGACCAGGGCGAGCACCCACTCGCCGGCACCGACCGTGAGAAGTTCGGCGCGTACCGGGGGTTCGGCGGTGAGGTCGAATCCCGCCGACAGCAGTTCCCGCACCCGGCCGGCCGGGTTCGGCGTCTTCCACACCGTGCACGGCGGAACGGCGGTCGCGGGGAGAACGTGCTGGCACGGTATCCCGTCGTGCTCGGGATAGACGGTGCGCAGGGGTTCGTGGCGGTCGATCACGTCACGCACGGCCGCACACAACGCCGTTTCGTCCACGGTGCCGGTGAGGCGGAGCACGACGGGAATGCTGTCGGTGGCCGAGAGTCCGTCGAGCCGGTTCAGGAACCACAGACGTTGCTGGGCGAGGGACAGCGGCACGTGGGCGGCCGGGGCGCGGGCGACCAGCGGAGCCTGCGCGGTCTCGTGTGCGCGATCCGCGAGATACGCCGACAGTTCCGCGACCGTCGGGTGGTCGAACAGTGCACGGAGGTCGACGGTGGTTCCCAGCGCCGCTCCGACGCGGGCGGCGGCCTGCGCCGCGGTCAGCGAGTTTCCTCCGGCGGCGAAGAAGTTGTCGCACCGTCCCACGGACGCGGTGCCGGTCACCTCCGCGAACACGAACGCGATCACGTCCTCGGTGGGTGTGGCCGGCGGATCGGACGCAGGCCTCGCGGGCGAGGGTTCCGGCAGGGCGGCGCGATCCAGCTTTCCGCTGGACGTGACGGGCAGTTCGGGAAGCGGGACGAAGGCGGACGGAATCATGTAGGCCGGGAGCAGTCCGGCGAGACGGCCGGCGATCCGCCGCTCGTCCGGCGGTGCACCGTCCGCGGCCACGATGTACGCGATCAGCCGGTCTCCGGCGTCCCGGTCGCGGTGCACGGTGACCGCCGCTCGGGTCACCGCCGGGTCGGACGTCAACGCGGTTTCGATCTCGCCGGGTTCGATGCGCTGGCCGCGAAGTTTGACCTGGAAGTCGCTGCGCCCGAGGTACTCGAGCCTGCCCGCCCCGTTCCACCGCACCACGTCGCCGGTGCGATACATCCGCCCGCCCGTTCCGCCGAACGGTTCGGCGACGAAGCGTTCGGCCGTCAGGTCGGGGCGTCCGGCGTAACCGCGCGCCAGGTACGCACCGGCAAGATACAACTCGCCGCTCGTCCCGACCGGCACCGGTCGCAGCCGGCGGTCGAGCACATACGTACGTACGTTGTGGACGGGACCGCCGAGGGAGACCACCGCGCCGATCTCGTTGCCGTCGATCGACTCCGACGTCGCCACCGCGACCTCGCACGGGCCGTACCAGTTGTACAGCGCAGCCGCACTGCGTTCCGCGAATCGTGCTGCCGTCGCCGCGGACAGCGACTCGCCCGCCGAATACACGCGACGCACAGTCGAGGGCACCTGCGGCCCGCACTGCGCCAGGAAGGCGTCGAGCATCGACGGAACGACGTGGAGCGTCGTGATCGACTGCTGCGCGACGGTCCGCGCCAGATAGGCGGGGTCCTGGTGTCCGCCGGGTTCGGTGACCACCACCCGTGCGCCGGTGTGTAAGGGCCAGAGCAGTTCCCACGCGGAGATGTCGAACGTGAGCGGGGTCTTGTGCAGCACCGCATCGGTGCCGTCGAGCGGCGTCAGCGTCTGCGCCCACCGAAACTGGTTGACCATCATCTCGTGCGTCACCGTCACGCCCTTGGGCCGTCCCGTGGAACCGGACGTAAAGATGACGTACGCGGCGTTCGCCGGGCGCAACGGTGCACGTCTCTCGGAATCGGTGATCGGTCGTGGGTCGTACCCGGCGACGTCCAGCCGGTCGAGGTCCACGACAGCGACTCCGTCCGGGACCGTGCCGTTCCCGGCACCGGACGTGAGGACCAGTGCTGTCGAGTCGAGTACGAGGGCGGTCCGTCCGGGCGGGTGCCCGGGATCCACGGGTAGATAGGCGCCGCCGGCCTTCAGCACCGCGTGCAGCGCGACGAGAAGCCGAATCGAACGGGGAACCGCCACCCCGACGACGCTTTCCGGTCCGACGCCCCTCGCCACGAGATACCGGGCCAGCCGGTTCACCCGTGCGTCGAACTCCGCGTACGTCAACCGATCCGCGCCGAACTCCACCGCCACGGCACCGGGCGAACGCTGGACCTGCGCGTCGACCAGATCCACCAGGGTGGTCGAGGGCACCGGTGCGTCCGTCGCGTTCCAGGTGCGCAGCACCCGCTCCCGCTCCGCCGCACCGAGAAGGTCGAGGCTGCCGAGGGCGACGTGCGGATCCCTGCCCATGCAGTCGAGCACGCGGCCGACCCGTGCGAGCAGGGCCGCGCCGTCGTAGCGCGGTGACCGGCATTTCGCCGTCAGCCGCAGGGTCGGGGCCGCCGTCACCGCGAGCGTCACGGCGTAGTGCGAGGCGTCGTGTGCGTGAACGCCGTCCAAGGTCAGTCCGTCCGTGGGTTCCGGCAGCGCGGTGCGGTCCACAGGGTACGACTCGAACGCGACCAGTGTGTCGAACAGGGGCGCGACCCCGACCGCCCGCTGAATGTCTGCGAGGCCCAGCCAGTGGTGTTCGAGCAGGTGAACGTGCTCGGCCTGCAGGCGGGTGAGCAGCGCGGCGACGTCGATGCCGGGATCGAGGGGGATCCGCACGGGGACGGTGTTGACGAACAATCCCACCGCGCTCTCCACGCCGGCGAGTTCCGGGGGCCTGCCGGAGACGGCCTCGCCGATCACGACGTCGTCGCGTCCGGTCGCCCGCCCGAGGACGATTCCCCAGGCCGCCTGGACGATGGTGCTCAGCGTGACTCCGAGTTCGCTCGCGCGGGCCGTCAGCCTGCGGGTGTCCTGCTCACTCAGTTCCAGCACCGACTCGGACGTGGTGGGGGTGTCGTCCGCCGGCGCGGCCGGCTCGGTGATGCCGTCGAGCGCCGCGACCCACGCCCGCGCCGAGGCGTCGGTGTCCCGCGCCGCGAGCCACTCCAGGAAGTCGCGATAGGGGCTCGAATCCGGCCGCTCGGTGCGGGAGTCACCGCCTCGATAGGCGGTGAGGAGTTCACGCACCAACAGCGGCATGGACCAGCCGTCCAGCACGATGTGGTGGGCGGTGATCGCCAGTTCGGCACGGTCCGGACCCCGCGACAGCAGTGTGAACCGAATCAGCGGTGGGGCCGACAGGTCGAAGCGCGCGGCGCGGTCGTCGAGCAGGATCTGCTCGGCACCGGTATCGGTGACGTCGACGTGCCGCCACCGCGGCGGCACGTCGCCGAGTACGAGTTGCACCGGGACGCCGCGACCGTCGCGCACGAAGGCGGTGCGCAGATTCGCGTGCCCCGCGAGGACGGCGCCGCACGCGCTTCGGAGCCGGTCCCGGTCGAGGTGCCCGGACAGGGTCAGGACCACCTGCATCGCGTAGGGATCGCCCTCCGCGCCTGCGAGCGCCGCGTGGAACAGCAGCCCCGACTGCAACGGTGTCAGCGGCCACACGTCGAGCAGACCCGGACGGTCGCGTTCCCATTCCTCGATGTCCTCGCGGTCCACGGCGACCAGCGACAGGTCGGACGGCGTGAGCCCACTCGTGTGTGGGGAACGCGCCACCGCGGCGAGGGCTGTCAGCGCCTGCTCCCACAGATCGGCCAGAGCCCGTACGTCTTCTGCCGCAATCGCACCCGTCGGAAAGGCGAACGTGGCGTCGAGGGCGCCGTGGGTGGTGAACGCGGTGATGTCGATCAGCGCGGTGACCGGCATCGACGGTTCGGCGGAGGAGAACACGGCGGGGCCGTCCCGCACCGGCCGCCAATCACGCTCGGAATCAGTGTTGTCGAGCCGTCCGAGGTAATTGAACGCGATCTGGCCGGTCTCGTCCCCCGGACGACGCAGCAGGCCGTAACCGATGCCCTTGTCGGGCACCGCCCGTAACTGTTCCTTGACCACCGTGATGGCGGTGCCGGCGTCGTCCAGGTCGAGGTCCCCCAGGTCGAGGCGGATCGGAAAAATACTGGTGAACCACCCGACGGTGCGGGACAGATCGGCGCCGGGCAGCACCGCCTCCTCGCGGCCGTGGCCCTCGAGCCGGATCACCGGCACCGTGGCCGGTCGTCCGCGGCGGCGTTGCCACTGCGCGAGGGCGAGGGCGAGGGCGGTGAGCAGTGCGTCGTTGACCTCGCAGCGGAAGGCGGCCGGAACGTCGGTGAGCAGCGCGTGCGTTGCCGATGTTCTCGTGTGGATCCGGTCCACCGTCGAATTCATGTCACGTCGTGGGTCGAGTGGCCGGGTGCCGAGCGGCGGATCCTCGACCGACGTCGTGGCGCGCCAGAACGACAGTTCGGACCTGCGGCCGGGGCGCTGCGCCTCCTCGGCCAGTCCGTGTGACCACCGGCGCAGGGACGTGCCGACAGGAGAAAGGCTGGGCGACGCTCCGGCTTCGAGTTGCGCCCACGCCGCGGCGAGGTCGCCGATCAGGATCCGCCACGAGACCCCGTCGACCACCAGGTGATGCGCGACGAAGAGCAGCCGTCCACGACGCACGGTCTCTTCCGGTCCGGGATCGAGCCAGACGCACTGCATCATCACGCCCGCAACCGGATTCAACCGTCGAACCGCCGCCTCGTGCTGGTCCCGCGTCCGCTGCGCGGGGTCCGCGTCGGCGGGCAGCGTGACCCGCGTGATCGTGCCGTCCGGCAGCGGTGCGCCGGCCGGGCTCACCGTGAGGAACGCGGTCCCGTCGGAGTGGCGTCCGAGGCGCGCCCGCAGCGCGTCGTGCCGATCGACGACGGCGCCGATCACCGTGTGCAGTTTCTGCGCGTCCACACCCCGCGGCAATTCCACCACCACAGCCTGTGCGTACCGGTCGACGACCCCGACGCGGTCGAAGAGGAACCGGGCCGCCGGGGGGAGTGGCATCTCGCCGATCCCACCGCCGGGGAGTTCCTCGAGGGTCGGTCCACTCGGGTCGTCGCCGGCGACGACGCCGAGTCGGGACACTGTCCGCTGCTCGAACACGTCGCGCGGGGTGAACGACATTCCGGCGCTCCGCGCCCGGGCGGCCAGTTGAATCGCCATGATGCTGTCGCCGCCGAGCGCGAAGAACGACTCGTCCACACCGAAATCGGACGTCCCGAGGATGTCGGCGTAGAGGGCGTGGAGCGTCCGTTCCCGGGCGCCCTCGGGAGCGACCCTGATCGACGGCCGGGCGTGCGGCTCGGGAAGGGCAGCGCGATCCAGCTTGCCGGACGGGGTCAGCGGAAGGTGGGGGAGCACGACGACGTCGGCAGGCACGAGATGCGGGGGCAGTTCGGCGGTGAGGAACGACAGCAACTCCCGCTCCGCCACGGCGTCGGCGCCCACGTACGACACGAGCTGATCACCGGTGGCCTGCGAGCGAATCACGGTGACGGCGAACCGAACCGCCGGATGTCGGCGGAGCGTGGCGTCGATCTCTCCKGGTTCGACGCGCAGGCCCCGCAGGTTCACCTGCGCGTCACTGCGGCCGAGGTACTCGAGTTCGTGGTCGCGGGTCCAGCGGACCGTGTCGCCGGTGCGGTACATGCGGGTACCCGGTGGTCCGTACGGATCGGCGACGAACCGTTCCGACGTCTGCCGGGCCCTGCGGTGATACCCGCGGGCGAGGGCCGGTCCCGCGACGTACAGTTCGCCGGCCACGCCGACGGGAACCGGGCGCAGCCGGTGATCGAGGACCACTACCCTCGTGCCGTCGATCGGCCGGCCGACGGTGACCAGTGCGGAGCCGCGGAGGGGACCACTGACGGTCGCCATCACGGTGGTCTCCGCCGGGCCGTAGGCGTCGATCATCCGGCACCGGGACGCCCACCGCGACACCAGTTCCGGTGGGCACGCCTCCCCGGCGACGACCAGGGTGCGCAGACCTTCGACCTCGGCGGGCTCCATCGACGCCAGCACCGACGGGGTGAGGACCGCGTGGGTGACTGTTTCGGCGGTCATCAGCCGCGCCAGCGGGGATCCGCCGTATGCCGCGGGCGGGGCGACGACCAGTGCGGCACTGGAACCGAAGGCCATCAGCATCTCGAAGACCGAGGCGTCGAAACTCGGCGACGCGACGTGCAGAACTCTCGCCGACCGGTCGAGGTCCAGTCGGGTGCGCTGCGCGGAGACCAGATTCGCGATCCCACGGTGCGTGACCACCACCCCCTTGGGGGCGCCGGTCGACCCGGAGGTGTAGATGAGATACGCGGCGTCGTCGAGTCGTGTTGCCGGCGTGCCGAAACTGGGGCTTCCGGAGCGGGCGGCCTCGTCGAGCAGCAGCCATTCGGTGCCGTCCGGCAACGTGGAGACGAACTCCGCGGAGGTCAGCCCGATCGCCGCGCGGGAGTCGTCGAGCATGTGCCGAACACGCGGCGCCGGGTACGTCGGGTCCACCGGCAGGAATGCGGCACCCGTCTTCGCGACGGCCCAGACCGCGCAGAGATAGTCGAAGGACCGTGGGAACGCCAGCGCCACCACGTCGCCGGACCCGACGCCGAACCGTGCCAGCGTCGATCCGATCCGATCCGACCACTCGTCGAGTTCCCGGTAGGTGACCTCCCGGCCGGCGTCGACGACGGCCGTCGCGTCCGGGTCCCGGGCGGCAGCAGCGCGGAACACGTCGGCGAGAGTGACCGGCACACTGCCCGGCGGTCCGGGGCAGGGGACCAGCGCCGCGGTTTCGTTTTCCATGAGGACGGGGAGATCACCGATCGGGTGCGCGGTCTCGGCGTCTAGGAAGCGCTCGAAATACCGCAGGAATCTGGTGTGGTGACCGTCCAGCTCGTCCTGCGAATACAGTCGCGGATTCGCCTTGAAGTCGAGATGCACGCGTCCGTGGGGACCGGAGCGGTACAGGTTCACCAGCAGGTCCTCGATCGGACCCGAAGACAGCACGTGCAATTGACTCCGCAGGGAACCGAGTTCGAGTTCCTCCGGGAACAGCATGATGTTGACGGCGGGGCCGAACAGCCGCGGCCCGGACAGAGCGTCTCCCACATCGGCGCGGATGTCCTCGTGCCGGTACCGCTGATGCCGCAGGGCACCCGACATCACGAGACGCGTGCGGGCCACCAGATCACCGACGGTCGCCGTCCCCGCACCCGGGATCCGCAGCGGCACAATATTGGACACCATCCCGCCGGACCGGCGCAGCGCCGCCGTCGTGCGAGCCGACACCGGCAGGCTGAGCGTGACGTCGTCCTGGCCGGTCGTGCGCGCCAGAAAGCCGGCGACCGCGCAGACCGTGAGTGTCGCAGGATTGACCCCGTGCGCCGCCGCGCATTTCTCGAGCCGATCGACCAGTTCGGTGGACAATATTCCGCTGACGTCCCGGGAACCGGCGGCCGCAGGCGCGGGGCCGCGCGCGAGGGTGCTTGGGTGGGTGACGCCACGCATGGTGTCGGTCCAGTACTCCCGGTCGGCGTCGCGGCGCGCCGAGTCGCGGTAGTCGATCTCGAGGTCGTGAATGCGTCGCAGGCCGAGGGTCCTGCTCGCGGGCGGCGGCAGTCCGTGCACCGCGGCCGTGTAGAGCGCGGCGATCCGGTAGACCAGCGTGATGGACCCGAAACCGTCCATCGCGACGTGGTGGGCGCGCGAATACCAGAAGTAGTGATCGTGCCCGACGTGGAGAACGTACGAGACGGTCAGGCGGTCGCGCCGGACGTCGATCGGTTCGGCGGACTCGGCGCGCATCCACGCGTGCGCCGACGTCTCGGGGTCCGGGACGTCGCGGAAGTCGACGTAGCCGACGGTCGCGTCGAGGTTCGGGTCCACCCATTGCCGCGGCTGACCGCCGACCTCGGTGATCTGCAGGAAGAACGACTCGAACTCGGCGGCAGCGCGAGCACACGCCGACGCGAGAGCGCTACGGTTCAGCGCGCCGCGGATGTCGACGTACTGGGCGACCGACACGGGAACGGCAGGGTCGACGCGCTGCGCGAGCCACATCCCCATCTGTGCGGGCGACAGCGGATAGGCGCGCGCCGGCGAGTCTCCGGGACCAATCGGGGTCGGTGAACTCATCGCTGACTTCTCTCACGCATCCGTCCCCGCACGACGCTGCTCGCTGGGGTGCCTCCCTTCAGGAGTCTGCCCCAGTTTTCTAGGAGATTGCTTAGAAACGTCTAGATAGTGCTACTTCCGGTTGCAGTTGTGCGATCACGCCACCTCGTCCTCACTGCCGGCAGCGACTTTCCGCAGGCCACGGTAGGCGCCTTCCGGCGTCTGCCGTCCGGCGACGACCGCCTCGACCTCCGCGGCGATGGGCATGTCCACGTTGTAGTCGCGGGCCAACTCCATCACGGTGGGGGCGGTCTTGACGCCCTCGGCCACCTGCCCCAGCTTGGCGACAGCCTCCTCGACGGTCATGCCGCGGGCAATGAACTCGCCCACCCGCCGGTTGCGGGAACTCGGGCTCATACACGTGGCGATGAGGTCTCCGACCCCGGTGAGCCCGGCGAACGTCCGCGGGTTCGCGCCCATCGCCTCACCCAGCCGGGTCATCTCGGCCAGCCCGCGTGCGAGGACCATCGCGCGCGTGTTGTCGCCGACATCCAGCCCATCGGCCATCCCCGACGCGATGGCCACGATGTTCTTCAGCACACCGCCGAGTTCGCAGCCCAGCACATCGGTGTTCCGGTACACGCGGAACACCGCCGACGCGAACAACGGCTGCAACGCGGTCRCCACCCGCACGTCCTGGGTGGCGACGACCGACGCCGCCGCAAGTCCGTCGACGATCTCCCGCGCAATATTGGGACCGGCGAGAAGCCCGACCGGATGCCCCGGCAGGCACTCGGCGATCACCTCGGTGGGCCGCAACCGTGTTCCCGGCTCCAGCCCCTTCGCCAGCGACAAGACCGGCACCCACGCCCGCACCTCGTTGGCGATCTGAGTAAGCGTGCTGCGGACCGCGTGCGACGGCACCCCGACCACGAGAACGTCGGCTTCCTGCGCCGCTTCCACCAGGTCGGCCGTCGAGCGCATTGAGTCGGGGAGTGCCCGCTCGCCGAGGTAGCGGGAGTTGCGATGCGCGGTATTGATCTCGTCCGCGGTATCCGAATTCCGCGCCCACAGCAGGGTCGGTGTGTTGTGGGCGGCGAGACCGGCCACCGTCGTTCCCCACGAACCGGCGCCGAGCACGACGACGCGCACCGGCCGGGCCATTACCGATCACTCATCGACTTGATGCTGTCCATGGTCTCAAGCGTGGCACTTGTGAAGCGTTCACGAAGCTGATTCGGCAAGTCCCGGCGGTCGGTGTCGTCCAGGCGTGATCGCGCTGTCACGACGCACGCACGTGTGCGATGAGCACCGCCTCGACCTCGGATTGCCGCGCGGCGGCCGGGAGTGGTGGTGCCGCAGATCGGTAGTGGTGCCCGGTCGGGGTGCCCAGGTCGACGAGGTGGGTGCGGCCGGGTCTGTGGACGGGGCGGGCCGTCCAACCGTCGCCTTCCTTCGCGTAGTTGCACGCCTCGCAGAGGCCGGATCCGTTGTCCGCCGTCGTGGCACCCCGCCGCCGCCGTGAGCGGATGTGGTCGTGGTGTCGGATCGGCGCGTCACACCACGGGGTGCGGCACGTCTGATCCCGCAGATCGATCAGTTTTCGCAGACCTTTCGGGAACGTACGGGACTGCGATTCCATCGCCGTCAACGACCCCGACTGCGGGCACGAATACACGCGCTGCAACGACGTCTCGGTGTCATCATCGAGGGCGTCGGCCACCAGCTGTCGCGCGATCCCGGCCGGCACCGGCCCGAACCCCTGAAGCTGCGCCGCCTCGTGGCCGCCTGCCAGCAGCGTCTCGTCCGAGAGCACCAGGTTCACCGTCACCGGCACACCCGACGCCACCGACGCTCCGGTGCCGCGTTCGAACAACAAGTCCACCATCAGCTGATTTCGGCTGAGACCCCGCCCCTTTCCGGTCGCGATGAGACTGTCCGCATCCCGACCCAGCGTGGCCTGCAGGCACACCGCTTGCTCCACCGGCATCAGCGCACTCAGATAGGCCATCGAATCCGGGGCCGGACGGGTCGTGACCCGACGCTCGGACACGGCCTTGCGATGCCGCCGGACGACCGAGGCGGCGTCGAGTTCGACCGCCAGGGCCTTGGCCCGCGCGATCAGACCGCGGTCGCCGACGCCGTCGAGTGTTGCTGGGTCCGAACATAACTGACGATCGACGATAGCCCGATCGGTCGCGGACAGGCAGGCTGTCTCCCGGACCAACAGAGTGGCTCGCCATTCGTTCAGCCGACCGGTCTGCAGCATGGCCAACGTATGGGGCATTTCGTGCACCAGCGCCTGCGCGAACCCCAGATGCCGGCCGCCCCGGTTCGGGGATTCTCTGCGCGCCAGCGCAATCTGCGACGCGATACCCCGACCCCACTCGGATCGTGGACGTTTCCGAGCCCTGCGGTCCGCACGGATGCTCGTCGCGACATCGTCGGTGATCACCGCCTGTACCGCGCACCCGACCGATTTCAACGTCTCGATCGCATCGAGCAGGTCGATGCCCAACCCCGGATCCCCACTCGCCGCCTCGGCGCACTGCAGTCGCGCCGTGAATGTGCGCAATTCCTCGAGAAGCATTGCCCCCACAACCAACCTCCCCCAAGGTCATTCGAATATACGTTCGATTGTAGCTGGAGACGCGAGGCAGGGCAATACCCGAATCGCAGGCGCTGCCCCCGCGGAGGGGCAGGCGCTGACCGTCGGCCCACGCGGATGCCCTTGTCGGCGAGGAATTGGCGGGCTCTACCCGGAACACCGAAGAGGGCGGTCATCCGGGTCAAGAGCCGGGTCATGGTCCGCAACGGTGCCGACGAGGGATGCGAGAACAAGGGCTTCGACATGTACTGCAACCAATTTCGGATTCCACTTCGACCACATCGACTCCGTCCACATCGACTGGATCTGACTACTAGTCGATTCGGCCACCGGTCGCCGGCGCAGG
This sequence comes from Rhodococcus sp. P4_B6, assembly GCF_056402215.1. NCBI lineage: Bacteria > Bacillati > Actinomycetota > Actinomycetes > Mycobacteriales > Nocardiaceae > Rhodococcus > Rhodococcus sp. P4_B6. Next base: position 102,023 of record NZ_JBFUHV010000018.1, read on the forward strand.
CCGCCGCCCGGCCCTGTGTGTCGCGGCGTTGACGTCTTCGGTCAGGGGGTGTTCGGCCTGGGCAGGGCGTAGCCGAGTTTGTGTAGGGCCCTGCGGAACTTCGGTTCGTGTTCGACGGGGACCGCGAGGTGGCGGTCGCCGATCGGACGGCACAGTGTGCGGAGTGCGCGGTCGCGGGTGATGAGCGCAGCGAGTGCGGCATCGGTGCATTCGATCACCCGGGCGTGGCCGTGGTCGGTGAGCTGGGTGGCTCGGCGGGTGACGTCGTCGATGACGGTCCGCAGCGTGCCGGGCAGCTCATGGTCGGTGCGCGCGGCGAGGAAGGTAGTGAGGTCCTCGAGGTGGTGGCCACCGTCGATCGCGGCCAGCAGGCTCGCGGCGGAGAGGGTCCAGACCCGGTCCGCGGTGTGCTCGGCGTAGCCGGACAGCAGTAGCTGATCGCCGGGGGACAGGGTTCCAGTGGCGACGATGTCGAGGTTGGGCAGGACCTTCAGAACCCGGGGTGGAGGTAGTCGAGGTCGAGCAGGCCCAGCGTGCCGGCGTACTCGAACAGCACCGCCATCGTGTAGCGGCCCTCGAGGATCTCCCACCGGTGGTAACCGTCGTAGCCGAGACTGCCGTACTGCGGGTCGACGAGATAGAGCTTCCACAGTGCGCGCTCGCTGCGTGCGACGTTGGGGCTCATGCCTTTCCGTCGCATTGCCGTGAACAGTGAATCCATGCCGATCCACTCTCCGGGTGGGCAGCCGGCCAAAGCTGCAGCGACGGTCTGCCGGCGGGTCCGGGCCGAGGTGAGGACGTTGTGTGCGCGCTGACCCTTGATCTGTTCGATTCGGCTGAACTCGTCGATCACCGCGTGGGTGAGCCAGCGCCGCCACAGTTGGGAGATGGCCTCGGCCGCCGGCCGACGCAGGGCGGTACGGCCCTTCGGGGTCAGCCGCAGGCGCCCGCTCTCGATCGTGGCGAGCCCACCGGCCTGGATGATCAGCGGCCACGCGAACGACGCGATCGGGTCGTCGAGGTAGAAGTCGCCGTGCGCGAGCTGTGAGCCCACGGCAGCGACCGTCGCCGCGGAGGGGCGGTGGGTCTTCTCGCTGCACCGCAATTCACCGGCCGCGCAGAGGTGCAGCACCGTGTGCAGATTCGATATGGCCTCCTGTTCGGTCATTCGTATCCGGTGCTCCCCGGTCGCGCTCGGGGGTGCGGTGTCGCCGGTGTTCATGCTCGTGTCCTCACCTATCTCAGCCAGTGGCGGTATGCCTCGATCCACTCGGCACCGTCGGGTGGCGGTGCCGGCAACGGCAGGTCGAGAATTCGAAGGCGTTGTCGTGACCGGCCGCGGGTGCAGATCACAACGATGTGGTCGTCGATCAGGTCGATGCCGGACACGGTGACCTGGGCACCGAGCACACGGGTGTGGAACGGCAGGTCGAGGTTCTCGTGGAGCATGGTGTAAAAGCCGGTGACGCATTCGCTGTCGTTGTAGCAGTCGATCGTCGCCTCCGCGACCATGGCCTCCAGTGCGTCGCGGTTGGGTGATCTCACGGCGACGAGGATAGCCCGAAGCAACCCGGAGTCGGACTCGCGTTCCCGCTGCTGCCGGGTTCGCGGCGCGCGCTGGGGGTGTTCGCGTTGCCCGATGACCTGCGGATCCTCGACCTGGATGATCCGGTGGAGTTGGTGCCTCCAGCGCTTCGTGATGTAACCGGTCACGGGTGCGCGGTCCGGTGTTTCGCCAGCTGGTGGTCCAGGGCGCGGGACCGGCCAGTGCATCGTCGAGGTGTATGACATTCGGCAAGTCCCGGCGGCGGCTGCCACCGGGACTTGCCGAGTTGATGTGGTCCGGCGAGACCTAGACCTTCGCCGCGGCGGCGGCGCTCTGCGCCGCGAGCTTCGCGAGCCCGGCCGGGTACATCCGCTTGCCGAGGAACAGGGCCACGATCGCCAGCACGTACACCAGCGGTGCCAGCTGCAGTGCGCCGAGCAGGCCGAGGCGGTCGGCGAGGATGCCGATGACGAAGGGTCCGGTGGCCAGGCCGAGGACGTTGTTGGTCACGGTCAGGCTGCCGAGGGCCGAGGCCCGCACCGACTGGTGGGTCAAACCCGCGACCATGGCGGCGGTGGGGCCGGACGAGCCGGCAGCGAAGAAGGCGCCGATACCCAGCAGAATCAGCTGGGATGCACCGGTTTCCAGCTGGAGTGCGATTCCGAGCGAGACCAGCGAGATCGTGCAGTAGGTGATCGCGCTGGTCCACTTCGCGGCCGCGTTGTTGCGTCCGACCCGGTCTGTGATCATGCCGCAGACGATCATGCCGATGGCGATCAGCAACACGAACCCCGACGCGACGGCACCGGCCTTGTCCGGGGCCATGCCGTAGTAGCGGTTGAAGTAGCTCGGGGCCCAGGCGAGCAGCACGGCCGCGTTGAACATCTGCAGTCCGCCGCCGAGGTACGCGCACCACACGGTCGGGTTGGTGAACAGTGTCGACACCGGGACGCGGATCGCGGGTTCGTCGGGGCGGGCGGATTCGGAGGTGTCGTCGGTCGCGGCGTGCTCGGCCAGGCGGCGTTCGGTGACAATCGTGCGGAATGCCAGGACCAGGATGAGTCCGAGGACCGCCATTGCGGCGAACGACCAGCGCCAGCTCAGGTGTACGGCGATGACCGCGCCGAGCGAGACGCCGACGACCGAGCCGAAGGAACCGCCGGCCATGAACGCGCCGCTGAGTGTGGAGTGGACCCGTGGCGCGAAGACGCTGAGAACCACGGCGATTCCGACACTTCCGTACGCGGCCTCGCCGACACCGACGAGGAAGCGCGCGGCGAGCATCTGCTCGTAGCTGGAGGCGATCGCGCACAGCAGGGTCGCGACACTCCACAGCGTGGCCATAAGCACCAGGGACTTCACGCGCCCCCATCGGTCGGCCAGCAGGGACAGCGGGAGGGTGAGCAGCCCGACCATCAGCGCGACGATGCTGGTGAGGGATGCGAGCTGGGAATCCGTCAGTGCCCAGTCGGCCTTCAGGAACGGGAAGACCGCACTGAGAACCTGGCGGGACATGTAGTCGGAGAGCAGCAACGCGAACGCGAGGGCGAAAACGAGCCAGGGGTAGAACGAGGAGCGTCGGGTGCGGCGGTCGGCGGTCGGCACGGAACTCGACGGGGCGGCGACTGCGATCTCGAGTTCGGACGTGGTGGGATTCGGTCCCATGGATGCTCCTGAGGGTGCGGGTGGAGAGGGAGAGAGTGTGGGAGCGGCGTTCAGTGTGCCGGGCGCCGGGACTCGTACGCGTCGAGTTCCTCCGCGAGGATCGGCACGCCGAGGTTGCAGGCGTGGATCCCGAGGACGCTCACCATCTCGAGGACGGTGAGGATCTCCTCCTTGGACACACCGAGTTCGAGTGCGGCCCGGATGTGCCTGCGCACTCCCGGCGCGTACATGTGGGTGGCGGCGGCATCGATGGCAATGCTGAGCAGTTCGACGAACTCGGGCGTGAACACCCCACGCTGCACGGGAGTGGCGTTCATGGCCATGAACTGCTCGGTCCACTCCGGATCCCACTGGGACAAGGTGTCCCACAGAGGATTCCAGCTTCCCGCACTCTTCATTCGGTCGAGTGTCGGGGTGGGTATCGGCTCAGCGGTCATGGCGGCTCGTTTCACGGAGAACGAATCGGGTGTGATGCGGGCTACGGCCCGACCCGATAGTGGCCTGCATCACGCTACGTGGCCGGTGAGGTGATTAGTTGCCCCTACGGGACGGAATTCTTTGCATTTCGGGACATCGGTCGCACGGCCACCTATCCCGTGGTTTGTTTGCGCCACTCGCGAGGACTCATGCCGAACTGCTGATGGAACCACCGGGAGAAACTGCTCGGCGTCGAGAAGGCGAGCATCTCGGAGATTTCCGTCAACGAGTAGCGCCGCCCGGTGACCATGCGTTTCGCGAGTTCGGCGCGGGTGGAGTCGAGGACCGAGGTGAAGGTCTCTCCCGATTTCGCGAGGTGCCGATGCACCGTCCGGCGGTCGACGCCGAGGCTGCGGGCGACCTGCTCGATCGAGCAGCGCCCGCTCGGCAGCAGCAGTTCGACGAGTTCGCGCACGCGATTGGTGAGGGTGGGTTCCTCTGGCGTGGTGAGCGTGTCGAGGATCTGTTGCGCATAGGACCGCAGCAGCGGGTCGGACAATCTGTTCGGCTCGTCCAGATCGCCTGTGTAGACCAGGATTCCGGAGTACTCGCCGTCGAAGTGGAGTGGCGCGCCGAAAACCTGCCGGTGCGTCGAGTCGTCGGCCGGTCGTCCGTGTTCGAAGCTGACGGACACCGGATGCCACCGCTCGCCCAGCAGCTGCCGCAACAGCTGGTGGGTCACCGCGACCGCCAGTTCGACGGACTGCCGCACCGGCACGGGTTCGCCGGGGTCGAAGCGGATTCGTATCGTCGCGACGCCGTCGCGCTCGGAGAGCCGGATGTGCAGCGCTTCGTTGTACGTGTGCTGGAAGCGGATCAGCATCCGGAGTGCGCTTCGCGCGTCGGGCTCGTCCCGGATGCCGACGCTCAGTGGGCCGAGGGTGGACAGGCGCCGCCGCTCGGCCAGCTTCAGGGCGAAGTCCTGGCGACCCGACGTCGCCGCGGACAACTCCAGCAGACGGGCGACCGACGACGCGGGCACCCAGCGGTCCTGCAGGTCCAGCCCGGCCGGGTCGAGTCCGACGCTCGTCAGCAGCTTCACCGGGTCGAGTGAGAGTGTGCGGCCCAGTTCGACGAAGCCGGTCAGCGCGGCATACCGGGCGAGGGGCTTGGCCATTCGCGTCACCTTCCGTCGCAGGCGTCCCACTCGGCCGGGGTGTCCCGAACAGGAAACAAATATGTCCCGTCAGGGTAAGTCTGGATGGCATCCCGTGGCTACCGTTATGTCAGCTGAGTCACAGTCCCGCCGTCCGCAATCTTTTCGAACGGAGAACACCCATGCATTTCCACGACGACGCCCTCTTCCCCGAGAACCAGGAGAAGTTGGTCATCACGTGTGCCCCGTACGGTCCGGAGTGGGAGCCGGACGACTTCCGCGAGGACCTGCCGCTGACGATGGACGAGCACGTGCAGAAGGCGGTGGACTGCTACGAGGCCGGCGCCACCGTGCTGCACATCCACGTCCGTGAACTCGACGGCAAGGGCTCCAAGCGGCTGTCGAAGTTCAACG